>NZ_JBVJND010000027.1:0-141361 GCF_055583825.1 Streptomyces sp. NPDC104367
ACGGTGGCCTCCGGCCAGTCGATGCTGGACCCGGCGACCACGGCCCGGCTGATGCGTTCGCTGCGCGCCGAGCCCGCCGAGACGCCCTCCGTGCCCGCCGAGCTGGCCAGCCTGTCGCCCCGCGAGCGCGACATCCTCGCCCTGATCGGCGACGGTCTCACCAACCGCGAGATCGGCCGGAAGCTCTACCTCTCCGAGAAGACCGTGAAGAACCACATCTCGCGGCTGCTCGCCAAGCTGGGCGTCCAGCGCCGGGTGCAGGCCGCCGTCCTCGCCACGCACCTGGAGCAGCCGCCGGAGTCCCGGTGAGGCGGGCGGGCGCGTGCCGCGGGGGCACGCGCCCTCCCCTGCCTCAGGGGTTTCAGACCGCGGGCCCTCAGGGGGTGTAGACCGCGGGCCGCGGCGCCGTGGCCATCCCGTCGCCGATGAAGAAGCTCGGGTGCGGCGGCTGGTTGTAGGCGGTGTTCTGCCAGGCCAGGGCGGTGCGGTACTGGGTGTCGTGGAGCAGGGTGGTGATCCTGGTGCTCGTCTCGTACGGCGTCGAGTAGATCCGCAGGGCCGTGTTGTCCGTGGTCGGCCAGACGACCTCCTCGCGCCAGTCGCCGAGGATGTCCCCGGACAGCGACGGGGTCGCCTTGGTGCTGTTGTTGGAGTGGACACCGGCGCCGGTCAGCAGGCGGGTGTCGGACGAGGTGCCGTACTTGTCGATGTGGGTGTCGTCGAGGAGTTCGCGGACGGTGTCCCCGTCCCACCAGGACAGGAAGTTGATGCTGGAGGGCTTGCGGTCGGCGACCACCGTGCCCTTGGGGTCGCGGACGCCGTCCGCGTGCGAGGACCAGGACTCGGCGCCGGCGCTGCCCGCCCAGATGTCCCCGCAGACGCCCCGCCCGTTGTCGCCGTCGGCGTCGGTGGACCAGAGGATCTCGCCGGTCTTCGCGTCGGCCATCCAGGACGAGGGCTTGGAGCTGTCCTCGTCCACCTTGAACTCCTCCAGGCCGGACCGGGACGGGTCCAGGTCGCCGACGTGCATGGCGTCGCCGTGGCCGTTCTTGGTCGTCCACAGGCCGGAGCCGTTGTCGTCGACGGCCATCGAGCCGTACACGATCTCGTCCTTGCCGTCGCCGTCGACGTCCGCGACCGACAACTGGTGGTTGCCCTGGCCGTCGTACCCCTTGCCGCTGTTGGTGGAGGAGTTGGTGTCGAAGGTCCAGCGGCGGGTGAAGGCGCCGCCCCGCCAGTCCCAGGCCGCGACGACGGTACGGGTGTAGTAGCCGCGCGCCTCGATCAGCGAGGGCCGGGAGCCGTCGAGGTAGGCGGTGCCGGCGAGGAAGCGGTCCACCCGGTTGCCGTACGAGTCGCCCCACGAGGAGACCGTGCCGCGTGCCGGGACGTAGTCGACCGTGCCCATGGCCTTGCCGGTCTGCCCGTTGAACATGGTCAGGTACTCGGGACCGGACAGGACGTAGCCGCTGGAGTTGCGGTAGTCGGCCGTCGAGTCGCCGATCACCGCGCCGGTGCCGTCGACCGTGCCGTCGGCGGTCTTCAGGGCGATCTCCGCCTTGCCGTCGCCGTCGTAGTCGTAGGCCTGGAACTGCGTGTAGTGGGCGCCGGAGCGGATGTTGCGGCCCAGGTCGATGCGCCACAGGCGGGTGCCGTCGAGCTTGACGCCGTCGAGGATCGTGTCGCCGGTGTACCCGGACTGGGAGTTGTCCTTGGCGTTGGTGGGCTGCCACTTGAGGACGAAGTCCAGGGCTCCGTCGCCGTCGAGGTCGGCCACCGAGGCGTCGTTGGCCTCGTAGGTGTAGGAGACGCCGTCGGGGGTGGTCCCGCCCGCCGGCGGGGTGAGGGGGACGTCCTTGTAGCCGGCGCGGAACTGGATCGCGTGGACCGAGTCGGCCTGTTCGACGCCGTCGACGACGGCGCGGACCGTGTAGTCCGCCTGGGCCGGGGCGCCGGAGTGGAAGTAGTTCGTGGAGCCGGTGACCGGGGTCGGGTTGACCTTCGTACCGGCGCGGTAGACGTTGAAGGAGACGCCGTCGGGGTCGGTGCCGAGCCAGCGCCAGCTGACCAGGTTGCCGGCGTCGGTGTGGACGCTGACCACGCCCCGGTCGAGGGCCTCGACCTGGCGGGCGGTGGCCGCCGCGGCGGGGCCGGCGGACAGGGCGGTCAGCCCTGCGCCGACCAGGGCGGCCGCGGTGATGAGCGCGGCCAGGGCCGCGGAACGTCGTCTGCGATGCGGGTGCTGCACGTGGGGTACCTTCCGGGAGTCGGACGGGTTCTGCTGTCAGTCGCAGCCGTCCGCACCGGAGTTGCCGTGTCTTTCGGCCAGTCGGGGCGTGATCTCGCCCCGGCCCACCGCCGGTTTCGTGAACGCCCGGACGGCGAAGCGGGGGTCGGGGCGGCGGCGGTCCTGGTCCGGCAGGGCCGCGAGCCGCTCGGCGAAGTGCTCGATGCGCGGATCGCCGGGCCGCAGCAGGGTGAACCAGCCGCGCCGCAGGTCGGCGATGGTGGAGCGGGGGCTGCGGCCCTGGCCGACGCCGGTGAAGGCGGCCTGCCCGGCCGGGTGCAGACCGCTCGCCACGGCCTGCGCGGTCACGTGTCCGGCGGCGTCGGGGGCCGGGCGGCGCGGGCGCGGGGCGAGGACCGCGTCGATGTCACTGCCGACGTCGTGCGCGGCGGCCTTGTCGACGGTGGTGACGTAGACGCCGCCGGGCCGCAGCACCCGCGCGCACTCGCCGACGATCGCGCGGATCCCGGCGGGGTCCTCGATGAGGTGGAGCAGCCAGACGGTGGTGACCGCGTCGAACGTGCCGTCCGGGAAGGGCAGTCGGCGGCTGTCGGCCAGCAGCACGCGGCCCGGCATCCGGTCCGCCGCCATCCGGGCCATGCCGTGGGCGCGGTCCGCGCCGGTGACCCGGAGCGCGGGGCGGGCCGCGGCCAGACGGCGGGTGACGATGCCGGTGCCGCAGGCGAGGTCGAGGAGCCGGCCGGGACGGTCCGGGCCGCCGCCGGGGTGCCGGGGGCGGTCGGGGATCAGGCTGAGGACGGCGTCGGCGGCCGCCTCGGCGCGGGGCTCACCGCCGCGCGAGGCGTCGTAGCGGCCGGCTTCCTCGTCGTAGTCGAGCACATGCCTCAGTGTGCGCCGTGGCCTGGGGCGATGTCCTCCACTTTGCGGGCGAGCGCGAAGTCCAGGTCCGTGACGGCGCCGCCGACGCTGTGGGTGTTCACGGTGAGGGTGACGGTGTGGTAGCCGAGGGTGAGGTCGGAGTGGTGGTCGAGCTCGTCCTGGATGCGGGCGATGTGCACGACCAGGGCGGTGGCGGCGAAGTGCGAGTCGAGGCGGTAGGCGCGGGCGAGCCGGTCGCCGTCCAGCGACCAGCCGGGCAGTGCGGCCAGCCGGTCCTCGATCTCCTCCTGCGGCAGCGGTACGACGGCCATGGCGCGGTTTCCTTCCCTGTGACCGGCGGGTACCCGACCAGCCTGCCACGGGCGGGCCCCGAGGGTCCGGCGCCGCGCGTCCGCGACCCGCGCGCGTGGCGCGGGCACCGGGTGCCGTCGTTCGGAGCGCCGGTCCCGACGCTAGGCACACCGAAGGACGGTGACGGACGGTGACGGTCTCCGAGTCGGCCGGGTGACCCAAGTGTCCCGTGTTGAAACGTCGGTTCGCCCGTGAGTCTGGCTCGACCGCGTGTGCGAGGCGGCAACGCGTGGCACACTGCTCCCCGTACTTGTGCACGTAAGGGGAGGCGTGGCGTGAGTGAGCGGCGTGCTGCGCCCACCGTAGGTCAGGTCGTGCTCGGAAAACGGCTTCAGGAACTGCGTGAGGCGGCGGGTCTGGGCCGTGACGAGGCGGCCCAGGTACTGAGGGTGGCCCAGGCGACCGTACGGCGGATGGAGATGGCCGAGGTCGCGCTGAAGATCCCGTACGTGCAGGTGCTGCTGGAGACGTACGGGGTGGCCGAGGAGGAACAGGCCGCGTTCGTGCGGCTGGCCGAGGAGGCCAACCAGCCGGGCTGGTGGCAGCGGTTCCACGACGTGCTGCCGGACTGGTTCAGCATGTACGTGAGTCTGGAGGGGGCCGCGCGCGTCGTCCGCTCCTACGAACCGCACTTCTTCCCCGGGCTGTTGCAGACCGAGGCGTACGCGCGGGCCGTGATGGAGGCCGGCACGATCGGCCACGCCGATCCCACCGCGGTGGAGCGGCACGTGGCGCTGCGGATGACCCGGCAGCGGCTGCTGGAGCAGGACGATCCGCCCCACCTGTGGGTGATCATGGACGAGACGGTGCTGCGGCGCCCGGTCAGCGTCGACCCCACGGTGATGCGCGACCAGGTCGACAAGCTGCTCGCCTTCGTCGAGCGGGACCGGATCACGCTCCAGATCGCCGAGTTCGCGAGCGGCCCGCACCCGGGGACGTACGCGCCGTTCACACTGTTCCGGTTCGCCGAGCCCGAGCTGCCCGACATGGTCTTCACCGAGTACCTGACCGGCGCGCTGTACCTGGACTCCCGTGACGAGGTAGGGGCCCATCTGGAGGTCCTGGACCACATGACGGCCCGGGCGGCGTCGGCGCAGCGGACCGCGGAACTGCTGCGGGAGTACCTCGACAAACTCTGAGGAGCAGACACAGTGACCGCATCCGAGCCCGCGCCCACCGCCGTCGACACCGGCCGGCCGCATCCGGCGCGGGTGTACGACTGGTGGCTGGGCGGCAAGGACAACTACCCCGTGGACGAGGAACTCGCCCGCAGGATCCTCGCCGTGGACGGCACGGTGCTGCGCGGGGCGCGCGCCAACCGCCGGTTCATGCAGCGGGCGGTGCGCGCCGTCGCCGAGTCCGGCACCCGGCAGTTCCTGGACCTGGGCACCGGCATCCCCACCGAGCCCAATCCGCACCAGGTGGCGCAGGGCGTCGCGCCGGAGTCGAGGGTGGTGTACGCGGACAACGACCCGATCGTGCCGCGGCACGCCGAGGCGCTGCTGCGGGGCACGCCGGAGGGCAGCACCGCGTACGTGCACGCGGACGTCCGCGACATCGACACCCTGCTGGCGCGGGCCGCCGAGACGCTGGACTTCGGGCAGCCGGTCTGCCTGTCGCTGGTGGCGCTGACCCACTACCTCGACGACGACCCGGCCGGTGACGACGTGTACGGCCTGCTGAGCCGGTACGTCGAGGCGCTCGCCCCGGGCAGCCACCTGATCCTCTCCCAGGTCACCCCGGACCTCAGCCCGGCGGCCGTCGAGCAGGCGGCCGCGAACTTCCGGCGCGGCGGCACGCCCTTCCACCCGCGCGCGCTGCCCGCGTTCGCCCGCTTCTTCGACGGCCTGAAGCTGCTCGGACCCGGGGTGATCCCGGTCTCCGGCTGGCGCCCGGCCCCCGAGGACGTGGCCCTCCAGCAGGAGGGCATCGTGCCCGTGTACGGCGCGGTGGCCCGCAAGGTCTGACCCGTCCGGGTGCCTTGAACAGGTGCGTTCCCGCGCCCGCCCCTAGCGTCGAAGCGACAGGGTGAGCAAGGGAGCGCAGGTGACGGACACGGAGACACCCCCGAAGGAGCCGGGCGCGGCGCTGCTGGGCGCCGCCCGGTTCTTCCGGCCCGGCACGCCCTCGCCCGACCTGCACAGTGTGGCCCTGACCGGTGGCCGGGAGGCGGACGCCTTCTACCGGGACCGCTGGAGCCACGACAAGGTCGTGCACTCCACGCACGGGGTGAACTGCACCGGCTCCTGCCGCTGGAAGGTGTACGTCAAGGACGGGATCATCACCTGGGAGACCCAGGAGACGGACTACCCGTCGGTCGGCCCCGACCGCCCCGAGTACGAGCCGCGCGGCTGCCCGCGCGGTGCCGCGTTCTCCTGGTACACGTACTCGCCGACGCGGGTGCGCCACCCGTACGTGCGGGGCGTGCTGCTGGAGATGTACCGGGAGGCGAAGCAGCGGCTCACGGACCCGGTCCTGGCGTGGGCCGACATCCAGAACGACCCGGAGCGCCGCCGCCGTTACCAGCGGGCTCGCGGCAAGGGCGGCCTGGTGAGGGCGAGTTGGGACGAGGCGGTGGAGATCGTCGCCGCCGCCCAGGTGCACACCATCAGGACGTACGGCCCGGACCGCATCGCCGGCTTCTCCCCCATCCCGGCGATGTCGATGGTGTCCCACGCGGCGGGCGCCCGCTACCACTCGCTCATCGGCGCCCCGATGCTCTCCTTCTACGACTGGTACGCCGACCTGCCCGTCGCCTCCCCGCAGGTCTTCGGCGACCAGACCGACGTGCCGGAGTCGGGCGACTGGTGGGACGCGGCCTATCTGATGATGTGGGGCTCGAACGTCCCGGTGACCCGTACCCCGGACGCCCACTGGATGGCGGAGGCCCGCTACCGCGGCCAGAAGGTCGTGGTGGTCGCCCCCGACTACGCGGACAACGCCAAGTTCGCCGACGAGTGGCTGCACCCGCACCCCGGCACGGACGGCGCGCTGGCCCTCGCGATGGGGCACGTCATCCTCAAGGAGTTCTTCGTCGACCGTGAGACGCCGTTCTTCACGGACTACGTGAGGAAGTTCACCGACCTGCCCTTCCTCGTGACGCTCACCGAACGGGACGGCGCGTACGTGCCGGGCAAGTTCCTGCGCGCGGCCGACCTCGGCCAGGAAGGCGAGGGCGCCGAGTGGAAGACGGTCGTCCTGGACTCCGCCTCCGGCCGCGCGGTCGTCCCGAACGGCTCCCTGGGCTTTCGCTGGACCGAGACGGGCAAGGGCCGCTGGAACCTCGAACTGGGCGACATCGAGCCGCAGTTGAGTCTGTACGGCAGCGAGTTCGCGGCCGGTGTCGAGGTGCTCCTGCCGCGCTTCGACACGGAGGGCGGCGAACACGGCCAGGGCCGCGGCGACGTCCTGCGGCGCGCGGTGCCGGCGACCCGGCTCGGCGGCCCGGACGGCCCGCTGGTGACCACCGTCTACGATCTGCTGCTCGCCCAGTACGGCGTCTGGCGGCACGGGCTGCCGGGCAGCTGGCCCACCCACTACGAGGACGCGCGCACCCCGGGCACCCCGGCCTGGCAGGAGCGGCACACCTCGGTCCCGGCCGCCAAGTGCGTCAAGATCGCGCGGGAGTTCGCGCGGACCGCGGAGCGCTCCAAGGGCCGCTGCATGATCCTGATGGGCGCCGGCACCAACCACTGGTTCCACTCGGAGACCATCTACCGCGCCTTCCTGGCCCTGCTCCAGCTGACCGGCTGCCAGGGCCGCAACGGGGGCGGCTGGGCGCACTACGTCGGCCAGGAGAAGTGCCGCCCGTCGACCGGCTGGGCCTCGCTGGCCTCCGCGGGCGACTGGTCCCGGCCGCCGCGCCAGATGATCGGCACCGCGTACTGGTTCCTCAACACCGACCAGTGGCGCTACGACCGGTTCGGCGCCGACGTCCTGGCCTCCCCGCTGGGCAGGGGCGCCTTCGCCGGGATGACCGGCGCGGACTGCCTCGCGCTGTCGGCCCGCTCGGGCTGGATGCCGTCGTACCCGACCTTCGACCGCAACCCCCTCGAACTGGGCCAGGCGTTCGGTGACCCGGTGGCCACAGCGGTCGCCGAACTCCGGGCGGGGACCCTGAGGTTCGCGTGCGAGGACCCGGACGCGCCGGAGAACTGGCCGCGGGTGCTCACCCTGTGGCGGGCCAATCTGCTCGGCTCCTCGGCGAAGGGCGCCGAGTACTTCACCAGGCACCTGCTGGGCACACACTCCTCGCTGCGCGCCGAGGAGGCGGCCCCCGGGGAGCGCCCGCGTGACGTGGTCTGGCGGGACGAGGCGCCCGAGGGCAAGCTCGACCTGCTGCTCTCGCTGGACTTCCGGCAGACCTCCTCCACCCTGCTGTCGGACGTCGTGCTGCCCGCCGCCACCTGGTACGAGAAGCACGACCTGTCGTCGACGGACATGCATCCGTACGTCCACTCCTTCACCCCGGCGGTGGACCCGCCCTGGCAGGCGCGCACCGACTTCGACGCCTTCAAGGCGCTCGCGGAGCGGCTGAGCGAGCTGGCCGTGCGCCACCTCGGGGTGCGCAAGGACCTGGTGGCCGCGCCGCTCCAGCACGACACACCGGGCGAGATCGCCCAGCCGGGCGGGGTGGTGCGGGACTGGAAGCGCGGCGAGTGCGAGCCGGTCCCCGGGCAGACCATGCCGAACCTGACGGTGGTCGAGCGGGACTACACGGCGATCGGCGCCAAGTTCGCGGCGCTCGGCCCGCTGGTGGAACAGCTCGGCCTGCCCGCCAAGGGAATCGCCCTCCAGCCGGACCAGGAGGTCGCCTACCTGCGGGAGCTGAACGGCACCGGGTACCAGGGCCGGCCGTCCCTCGACACGGCGGTGAAGGCGGCCAACACCATCCTGGCGCTGTCCGGCACCACCAACGGACGGCTCGCCACCCAGGGTTTCCGGACCCTGGAGCGGCGCACCGGGCAGGAGATGGCCCATCTCGCCGCCGAGCACGAGGGCAAGCGGGTCACCTACGCCGACACCCAGGCGGCCCCGGTTCCGGTCATCACCTCGCCGGAGTGGTCGGGCAGCGAGTCCGGCGGCCGCAGGTACACGGCGTTCACCCTCAACACCGAGCACCTCAAGCCCTGGCACACCCTCACCGGCCGCCAGCACCTCTTCCTCGACCACGACTGGATGCACGAGCTGGGCGAGGCGCTGCCGGTCTACCGGCCGCCGCTCGACATGCACCGGCTCTTCGGCGAACCGCGGCTCGGCCCGGACGGGCAGCGCGAGGTGACGGTCCGTTACCTCACCCCGCACAACAAGTGGTCCATCCACTCCGAGTACCAGGACAACCTGTTCATGCTCGCGCTCTCCCGGGGCGGCCAGAACATCTGGATGTCCCCCGAGGACGCGGACGCCATCGGGGTCGCGGACAACGACTGGATCGAGGCGGTCAACCGCAACGGCGTGGTGGTGGCCCGCGCGGTGGTCTCGCACCGGATGCCGGCCGGCACGGTCTACATGCACCACGCGCAGGAACGCACGGTGGCCGTCCCGAAGGCGGAGACCACCGGCATGCGCGGCGGCATCCACAACACGCTGACCCGGCTGATCCTCAAGCCCTCGCACCTGATCGGCGGCTACGCCCAGCTGTCCTGGGCCTTCAACTACCTGGGCCCGACGGGCAACCAGCGCGACGAGGTGACGGTGATCCGGCGCCGCAGCCAGGAGGTCGAGTACTGATGCGTCCCATGGCCCAGATCGCGATGGTCATGAACCTCGACAAGTGCATCGGCTGTCACACCTGTTCGGTCACCTGCAAGCAGGCGTGGACCAACCGGCGGGGCATGGAGTACGTCTGGTTCAACAACGTCGAGACCCGTCCCGGGCAGGGCTACCCGCGCCGCTACGAGGACCAGGAGACCTGGCGCGGCGGCTGGGAGCTGAACCGGCGCGGCGCGCTGAAGCTCAAGGCGGGCGGACGGCTGCACAAGCTCGCCGGGATCTTCTCCAACCCGAGGCTCCCGGAGATCAAGGACTACTACGAGCCCTGGACGTACGACTACCGGAACCTCACCGACGCCCCGCTCGGCGACGACTACCCGGTGGCGCGGCCGGTCTCGCAGCTCGACGGCAAGCCGATGAAGATCGAGTGGTCGTCCAACTGGGACGACAACCTGGCCGGCGCGCCCACCTACGGCGACCTCGACCCGATGGTCGAGCGCACCCGCGAACAGGCCTCCGAGAAGGTGCGGTTCGAGTTCGAGCAGACCTTCATGTTCTATCTGCCGCGGATCTGCGAGCACTGCCTCAACCCGTCCTGCGTGGCGTCCTGTCCGTCCGGGGCGATGTACAAGCGGGCCGAGGACGGCATCGTCCTGGTCGACCAGGACCGCTGCCGGGGCTGGCGGATGTGCGTGACCGGATGCCCGTACAAGAAGGTCTACTTCAACCACGCGACCGGCAAGGCCGAGAAGTGCACGCTCTGTTACCCACGGCTGGAGGTCGGTCTGCCGACGGTCTGCTCGGAGACCTGCGTGGGCCGGCTGCGCTATCTCGGGGTGGTCCTCTACGACGCGGACAAGGTGACGGCGGCGGCCGAGACCAAGGACGAGAAGGCTCTGTACGAGGCCCAGTTGGGGGTCTTCCTCGACCCGCACGATCCCGGTGTGCAGGCCGCCTGCGACGCGGCGGGCATCCCGTACGACTGGATGGAGGCGGCCCGCCGCTCCCCGGTCCGGGCGCTGATCAGCGAGTACCGGGTGGCGCTGCCGCTGCACCCGGAGTACCGCACCATGCCGATGGTCTGGTACATCCCTCCCCTGTCCCCGGTCGTGGACGCGCTCTCCGGTACCGGCCACGACGGCGAGGACGCCGGCAACCTGTTCGCCGCGATCGACACGCTCCGCATCCCGCTCGAGTACCTCGCCGAGATGTTCACCGCGGGCGACACCGCCCCGGTGCGCTCCTGCCTGGAGAAGCTCGCGGCGATGCGTTCCCACATGCGCTCGCTCAACCTCGGCGAGGAACCCGACCCGCGGACCTGCGCCGCCGTCGGAATGACCCCGCAGGAGATCGAGAAGATGTACCGGCTGCTGGCGATCGCCAAGTACGAGGACCGGTACGTGATCCCGACGGCGGCCGTCGGCGACGCCCGCCGGCTGGAGGAGTCCGCGCTGCCCGAGGGGTGCAGCCTCGACTACGACGGCGGCCCCGGCATGGGCGGCGACGGCCCCTTCGGCCAGGACTCGGGACGCACCCTGCTCCCCCTGGTGTCGGTGGAGAACTTCCACGCCCTGCGCAGACGGCAGACCGCCGACACCCCCGACCAGGCGAAGGAGGACTGATGCCCGCGGACGCGGTGTTCTACCAGGCGGCGGCGCTCTGCCTCACCTACCCGGACGACGACTTCACGGCAAGGCTGCCGCTGCTGCGCGAAGCCGCCCCGCAACTGCGGGAGTTCACCGACCACGCGTCGGTGACACCACCGCAGGAGCTGGCCGCGCACTACGTGGAGGTCTTCGACTTCAGGAACCGGCACAGCCTCTACCTCAGCTGGTGGCACGACGGCGACACCCGCCGCCGGGGCATGTCCCTGGTCCGCTTCAAGGACGTCTACAAGGCGTACGGCATGGAGTTCACCGGCGAGGAACTCCCCGACTTCCTGCCCGCCGTGCTGGAGTTCACCGCCCGCACCGGCAACACCGACCTGCTCACCGAGCACCGGGACGCGCTGGAGCGGCTGCGGGTCCGGCTGACGGAGTGCGGTACGCCGTACGCCAGTGTCGTCCGCGTGGTGTGCGACGCGCTGCCGACCGTGTGCAAGGGGCGGCGCGGATGACCACCCTGCTGTGGGGCGCCCTCCCCTACATCGCCTTCGCCCTCCTCGTGGCCGGCCTGGTCTGGCGCTACCGCTACGACAAGTACGGCTGGACCACCCGCTCGTCCCAGGTCCACGAGTCCAGGCTGCTCAACATCGCCTCCCCCGCCTTCCACTACGGCATCCTCTTCGTCCTCGCCGGCCACCTCGTCGGGCTGTTCGTCCCGGCGTCCTGGACGCAGGCGCTCGGCGTCGGCGAGCACGCCTACCACCTGCTGTCCCTCTACGGCGGCACCCTCGCGGGCGTCCTCACGGTGGCCGGCCTGGCCCTGCTGATCTACCGCCGCCGCACCCGCGCCCCCGTCTTCCGCGCCACCACGGCCAACGACAAGGCGATGTACCTGTTCCTGGTGGCCGCGATCGTGCTGGGCATGACGGCCAAGCTGAGCCATACCTCGGGCGACGGCTACGACTACCGCCGGACGATCGCCCCCTGGGCCCGAAGCCTGTTCACCCTGCGGCCGCGGACGGAGCTGATGGCGGACGTCCCGGTGCTCTACCAGGTCCACGCGGTCGTCGGCATGGTCCTCATCGCCCTGGTCCCCTACACCCGCCTGGTCCACATGTTCAGCGCCCCGCTCCAGTACCTCTTCCGCCCGTACGTGGTGTACCGCAGCAGGGACCCGAGGCAGCTGGGTCCCCGCCCGGACCGCCGGGGCTGGGAAACGACCCGCCGCTGACCCGTCCCGTTCCGGCGGCGCCTACCCGGCCGTGCCCTTCTCGTCGTCCACGATCTCGGCGTCCACCACGCCCTCCTCGTCGGCTTCCGGCGCCCGCTGCCGCTCGGCCGAACCGCCGGAGGCACTCGCGTACATGGCCTGCCCGACCCGCTGGCTGACCGTCGCCAGCCGCTCCACGCCCTGCCTCAGCTCCGCGGTGTCGGCGTCGCGCTCCAGCAGTGCCCTGAGCTCGGTGATCGCCGTCTCCACGTCGGCCCTGGTGTCGGCCGGCACCCGCTCCGCGTTCTCCCGCAGGAAGTTCTCGGTCTGGTAGACGAGTTGCTCCGCCTGGTTCCGGGTCTCCGCCGCCTCCCGGCGCCTGCGGTCCTCGTCGGCGTACTGCTCGGCCTCGCGCATCATGCGGTCGATGTCGTCCTTGGGCAGGGCGGAGCCGCCGGTCACCGTCATCTTCTGCTCGCGGCCGGTGGCGAGGTCCTTCGCCGAGACGTGCATGATCCCGTTCGCGTCGATGTCGAAGGCCACCTCGATCTGCGGCACACCGCGCGGTGCCGGCGGCAGACCGGTCAGGTCGAAGACGCCGAGCTTCTTGTTGTAGGCGGCGATCTCCCGCTCGCCCTGGTAGACCTGGATGCCGACCGAGGGCTGGTTGTCGGTGGCGGTGGTGAAGATCTCCGAACGGCGGGTCGGGATCGTGGTGTTGCGCTCGATCAGCCTGGTCATGATGCCGCCCTTGGTCTCGATCCCCAGGGACAGCGGGGTGACGTCGAGCAGCAGTACGTCCTTCACGTCCCCGCGGATGACGCCCGCCTGGAGGGCCGCCCCGACCGCGACCACCTCGTCGGGGTTGACCCCCTTGTGCGGGTCCTTGCCGGTGAGTTCCCTGACCAGGTCGCTGACCGCGGGCATCCGGGTCGAGCCGCCGACCAGGATGACGTGGTCGATCGCGGACAGCGGTACGCCGGCGTCCTTGACGGCCTGGTGGAACGGCTTCTTGCAGCGGTCCAGCAGGTCCGCCGTCAGCTCCTGGAACTGGGCCCGCGTCAGCTTCTCGTCCAGGTGCAGCGGGCCCTCGGCGGAGGCGGTGACGTACGGCAGGTTGACCGAGGTCTCCGTGGACGACGACAGCTCGATCTTCGCCTTCTCCGCGGCCTCGCGCAGCCGCTGCACCGCCATCCTGTCGTTGCCGAGGTCGACGCCGTGCTGCCCCTTGAACCGCTTCACGAGGTGCTCGACGATCCGCTGGTCCCAGTCGTCGCCGCCGAGCAGGGTGTCCCCGTTGGTGGCCTTGACCTCGATCACGCCGTCGCCGATCTCCAGCAGGGAGACGTCGAAGGTGCCGCCGCCGAGGTCGAAGACGAGGACGGTCTGCTCCTCGCCCCGGTCGAGGCCGTAGGCGAGCGCGGCGGCCGTCGGCTCGTTGATGATCCGCAGCACCTTCAGGCCGGCGATCTCCCCGGCCTCCTTGGTGGCCTGCCGCTGGGCGTCGTCGAAGTACGCCGGCACGGTGATCACCGCGTCGGTGACGTCCTCGCCGAGGTAGGCCTCGGCGTCCCGCTTCAGCTTCTGCAGCACCCGCGCCGACAGCTCCTGGGCCCGGAACCGGGTGCCGTCCACGGAGCCGCCGTCCGGGAACCGCCAGGCCGCGTCGCCCATGTGCCGCTTCACCGAGCGCGCGGTGCGGTCCACGTTGGTCACCGCCTGCCGCTTGGCGACCTCGCCGACCAGCACCTCGCCGTTCTTCGCGAAGGCCACCACCGACGGGGTGGTGCGCGCCCCCTCGGCGTTCGCGACGACGGCGGGCTCACCGCCCTCCAGGACCGCCACCACCGAGTTCGTCGTACCGAGGTCGATACCGACCGCGCGTGCCATGTCCGTCCCCTTCCGCCCGGGCGTCCCCGACTCCAGCACAAAACTTGAGCGGGCCGTTGTCAATGCCGGGTACCCCGGGGAACGACGATGCCGCGTCCCGCCGGGCGGGACGCGGCATCGCGAGGGGAGGCGAAGGTCAGGCGAGCTTCGCGTCGAGGGTGATCGTGGTGCCGGCCAGGGCCTGGCTGACCGGGCAGTTCTTCTTGGCGTCCTCGGCGGCCGCGGCGAAGCCGGCCTCGTCCAGGCCGGGGACCGCGCCCTCGACGGTCAGGTGGATCCCGGTGATGCCCTCACCCGGCTGGAAGGTGACGTCGGCGTTGGTGACCAGCTTGGTGGGCGGGGTGCCGGCGCCGGCCAGGGCGTGCGACAGGGCCATGGAGAAGCAGCTGGAGTGGGCGGCCGCGATCAGCTCCTCGGGGCTGGTCTTGCCGTTCGCCTCCTGCGAGCGCGAGGCCCACGTCACCGGCTGCTGGCCGATGCCGGAGGAGTCGAAGGTGATGACACCGTTGCCCTCCAGAAGACTGCCTTCCCAGACGGTGTGTGCGGTGCGCGTGGTTGCCACGGTGAATCCTTCCGAATTCAGGCTGTTCCTTGGGACCCCCCATCCGATCACATCCACCCGTCCTCCACCCGTCGATCGAGGCGTCGACCTGCCGGGAAAGGTCTGTGAATCCGGTGCCGGACGACAATCGGAAGCCCTACAGTCCCTCCCATGGTGGAACTCTTCCAAGTCCTCGGGGGAATAGCCGGATTTGGTGGGATCGCCCTCGGCGTTCTGTACCTGCTGTACCGGGATCTCGTACGCGACATCATCCGCAACCGGATGTTCCGGACCCTGAGCTCCGCGCAGGCCACCGCGCTGTTCGGCGCGGTCGTCGTGCTGGCGTTCGTCATCGCAATCCTCGGCGTCTTCGCGACGCTCGCCGAGAGCAGGGGCGTACTGCAGTTCCTGGTGCTGGTGGGCATGCTGCTGCTGTTCCTGCTGGCGGCTCTGCTCATCGTGGTCAGGGTGGCCACCGCCGCCTCGCGCGCGCCTGCCGGGACAGACCGGGCCGAACGCTCTCTGACGACGGTGCGCCGTCATGTGGAGGCCGACGAGCCCGACGCGGCGGAACGCGCCCTGGAGGCCTCGCGGCTGGACCGGGAGTCGGAGGAGTTCTGGTACTGGAAGGCACGGATCGCCCTGGCCCGGGGCAATCTCGTGGTCGCATCGGGATACGTCGAGGAGGCGTTGCAGCTCGACCGGACGAGCCCGCACAGCCTCGCCCTGAAGATCGCACTCCTGCTGCTCGGCAACGACACGGCGGGACGGGACCGGGCCGCGCGCCTGGCGGACGACAGCACAGGGCTCAGCGCCGACCTCGACGCCTGGCTGAGGCGGCTCCGGGCGGAAAACATGTTCGATGACAGCGGGATGCGCACACGCACGCAGCTGGAGACGCGGTGTCCGCTCCCCACGCGCACGACGGAGAGATCTCATGCCGAGTGAAGACAGCACGGGGGCCGCGGCACGAACGGCGATCCTGTACGCAGGCCCGGAGCCGGGTGCCACGGCCGAGGAGGAACGGAAGGTACGCGCCTGGGCCGCCGAGCTGACGCTGGCCCCGCTGGAGACGGCGGCCCGGACACCGGAGGAGGTCGACGCGCTGCTCGCGGAACATCCCGAGGCCGTGCTCCTGGTCCGCCCAGGGCCGTACCGCACGGCGACGGGCCCGGGGAGCGGGGGCGCGGTGTGGAACTTACTCCGTGCCGGGGCGGGCCTGTGGATGTGCACCCCGGCGCGGGCCACGGCGGAGGACGGGCTCGTAGGGCTGCTCGGCCATCAGGCGATCGTATGGGCCGCCCCCGGGGTGCCGCCGGCCGCCCGCCGGGAGGTCGCGGACCGGCTCGGCCTCAGCATCGAACACACGCTCACCGGCACCGAGGGTCTGCCGGACTCGATCCGGCTGGTCCGCAGGCTCACCGGTTACGGCCGACGGACGGCGACCGTGCTCATCCACCCGGACGTGCCCGCCCCGGACCCGTCGGATCCCGATTCGATGCTGTGGTCGTGGCTGGAGCGAGGTGTGCCGGTCGTCTCCTGGGAGCCGCGACGCGTCACCCGTGGAGCGGCGGCGCCGGGCCGGTTCGATCGCCCGGAGCCCCTGGGCGCGCCCGGTCCGACGACGCCCGCCGACATCACCGGACCGCACCTCAGGGACCTGGAGAGCATGCGGGGCAGGCCGGAGTCGCTCGTGGTGGGGAGCATGCGCGAGCCCGACACCTCCGCGCCGCCCGGCCGCGACGAACACGCGACGGCGGCCCCCATGAGCGCGATGCCGAGGTCGTACAGCTACGACTCGCACCGCCTCTCCGCGCCCGCCGCACCCACGTCCGCCGCGTACCCGCCGCCGCGCGGCCCCGGTCACACCCCCCGCGACACCAGCCGCCCCCTCCCCCGCGACGGCCTCTACGTCCGGCGGAACAACGCCTTCGGGACGCGCTCCGTGCTCGGGGCGAAGGAGCTGATCGAGCAAGGCGTGATCATCGGCCAGGAGCACATCCGGTTCGACGACTTCTTGGTGTCCCGTGACGGGCAGGTGCCCGGCCCCGAGACCGGGGAGGCGGTCTCGGTGAGTCACGGGCTCGCCGCCGTCTCCGGGGAGTTCAAGGCCAACGAGGCGACGACCCACTTCGTGGAGATCGCGGTGAAGGCCGCCCGGACTCCGGCCGCCCCAGGCCCCGCCGCCCAGCCGCTGCCGGTCAACTTCGTGTTCGTCGTGGACACCAGCGGTTCGATGTCCGGCGCCAAGCTCGACACCGTCAAGTCCGCCCTGCACACCATCTACGGCCGACTCAGCCCCACGGACTGCCTGGGCATCATCACCTTCGACCACACGGTGCGCACCGTGCTGCCTTCCGCGACGAAGGAGGCCCTCGACAGGTCCGGTGCGTTCACCGCGGCCCTGTCCGGTCTCAGAGCCGGCGGCGGGACCGACATCAACCTCGGCGTCGGCTACGGCATCGACGAGATCAGCCGCAACGCCGCGGGCGGCCGTACGGTCAACTGCCTCTACCTCTTCTCGGACGGCGACCCGACCTCCGGCGAACGCGACTGGATCAGGATCCGCACCAACATCGCGGCCCGGCTGCGCGGTGATCTCACCCTGTCCTGCTTCGGCTTCGGCTCCGACGCCCGGATGCCCGAACTCGCCGCGCTGGCGGGCCTGGCCGGAGGTCACTCGACCTTCGTCACCCGCCCCGAGCAGGTTCAGACCGACCTCCTAGGCGATCTGAACCGGAGGGACCATCTGGCGGCGATCGACATCCAACTCCGGCTGGACATCGACCCGGCCGTCGAGGTCTGGCACATGTACGGGCACGACCTGGTGACCGACCCCCGGGCCAGGGCCGCGGTGTTCCAGGAGGTACGGCAGGCGGGTGCCCTGGCCCGGCAGGACTACGGCACCGCGGCACTGCCCGACATCGTCACCGACGAGCACGGCATCAGGATCTTCGCCCCGGACCTCGCCTTCGAGGAGACGTACTGGGTGGTCCTGGAGGTCAGGGTGCCCGCCGCACACGATCCGTCGAGCCTGGGAACGGCGGTGGTGCAGTACGTCGACACCCAGGCCCGCGAGAGCCGCCGGCACACCCTCGATCTGGCCCGGGGGCACACGCTCGCGGAGGAGACGGTGATGGTGCACGGCATCGGGCTGTGGACCAGCGAGGTCACCTTCTACGCGCTGGACGATCTGTACGACCGTGACAAGGACGCGGCGAAGAAGAGGCTGGAGCGCCACGTGAGCGCGTTGCAGCACGTGCACAGCCGGCTCCCGGCCCCGGAGTTCAGGGACGACTCGGTGACCCTGCGCAAGTTCATGACGCTCGCCGACGGTCTGGGCGCCTTCGTGTCGTTCAGCGACGGCCACGGTGACGGCCCCGGCCCCGCGATCCGCGTGATGAACGAGTTCGGCAGGGTGCGGTCGGGGTTCTGGGCCCGCAGCTGAACCCGGTCGGCCGATGTCCGCGTACCCTGTGCCGTCGTATGCGGGGAGGGCATGTTCATGCGATTCAGGCGCGAGGTCGGGGTCAGGGTCGGGCGGATCGTCGAGGGGGCTGTCGTGGCCGTGGCCGCCGGTGTTCTGGTGAGCGGCTGTTCGTCGCAGGATCCGGCGCGGGCCGAGGAGTGGCGGCGGGAGTACTGCACCGCGCTCGGGTCCTGGCAGGACGCGGCGCACGCCACGGCGCCGGGCGGGGCGGACCCCGCGTCGGTGGGACGGACGGTCGTCCGGGCCGCCGGAAAGCTCGACCGGGCCGGCCTGGACAGCGGTGGCACCCGCATCCTCGACGACACCGTCGACGCGGTCGGCGGCGACTCCGGGGCCGAGGCCCGCGCGGTGTCCTACTGCGACGACGCGGGCTTCGAGACCCTGGTGGGTTCGTTCGGGTAGGACGCCTCGGCGCGGGCTACGCGGCCTGTTCCTCCTCCGGCAGGGGGACCTGCGGTCCGTGGGCCTCCCGGAGCCAGCGGCGCAGTACCCGGTGCACGGCCTCGGCGCCGACGAGCTCCCGGTCCGCCGGCGGGGAGAAGCCGAGCGGCGAGAGCAGGAAGGGGCGGGCCTGGGCGCCGCCGAGGCCGCCGTGCGAGCCGATCTGCTCCTCGAAGGCGAGGACCTCGCCGTCCTCGGGGTCGTACCAGGAGTTGACCATGATGTCGGCGGTGTGCGGGAAGGAGTGGGTCCGGCGTACCGCGTCCGCGGCGCCCGGCCCGAACGGGACCAGCGGTCCCGGATGGCCGTCGAGCCGGTCGAGCGGGATCTCCGCGCCGTACGCGCCGAGCACGACCCCGCCGTGCTCCGCGCTTCTGACCAGCAGGAAGCCGACGCCCGGGTGGTTGGCGAGGGTGGTGAGCAGCGCCGGGTAGCGGGCGTCCAGCTCCTCCTTGGTCATCCGGTGCGGCACGTCGGGGAAGGAGATCAGGCCGAGGTTGCCGGAGGCGAGCACGATCGGCTCGGAGCGCCGGGTGGGGCGGTGCCGCTCGCCGCCCTCCTCGACGGGCCGGCGCAGGGCCGCGCGGACGGCGGCCCGCGCCTCGGTACCGCTGTGCGTGCGCTCGGCCCGGCGCGGCACGTGCAGCCCGCAGCCGGCCCGGACCAGGTCGCCGAGGGTGAGTCCGTAACGGGAGCGGAAGGTCTCGCCGGGGCTCTGGCCGTGGTCGGAGAGGACGACGATCCGGTACTGCCGCGGGGCGTGCTCGGCGACCTTCTCGATCAGCGCGAGCGCGCGGTCGAGGCGTTGCAGCACCTTACGGGCGTCGCGGCTGTGCGGCCCGGAGTGGTGGGCGACCTCGTCGTAGGCGACCAGGTCGGCGTAGACGGCGCTGCGGCCGGCGAGCAGGTCGCCCATGACGGCGGCGACGACGACATCGCGCTCGACGACGGTCGCGAAGGCGCGGACGAAGGGGTAGAGGCCGCCGCGCCTGACGCGCGGGCGCTGCTTGCGGAGCCGGGCCCGGGTGGACTGGGCGATCTCGCGGCCGACCTCGGCGAAGAAGGAGAGGGCGGTGCGGACGGCGTTGGCGGGGTCGGAGAAGTAGGCGAAATAGCCCGCGCGGGAACGATTCTCCCGGCCTCGGCGGCGGGCGGCGATGGACAGCACGAGGGCCTGTTCGCCGGCGCCGCCGCTGAAGAGGTTGCCGCGGCTGGCGCCGTCCAGGGTGAGCAGTCCCCCGTCGGCGGTGCGCTCGACGGCCCGGCGCTGGAGTTCGGCGGCGCTGGTCGGCCGGTTGCAGACCACCACCTCCCGGTGCTCCTTCTCGTACCAGCGGAAGGCGGGGACGTCGAAGTTGGAGCCGTGCAGGATGCCGAGCTGGCTGGCGCCGGTCTGGCTGGACCAGTCGGTGCGCCAGGCGGTCAGCCGGTGGGTGGGGCCCTGGGTGAGGCCCTGGGCGGGGCCTTGCGTGGGGCCATGTGTGGGGCCTTGCGTGGGGCCGTGTGTGGGGCCAGGACCTTGGGTCGGGCCCTGGACGGGGTCTCGGGTGGGGGCGGGGGCGGGGGTGGCGAGCCAGCGGGCGACCGTGGGCATCAGGCCCTCGGCGACGGCGGCGGTGAGAACGTCGTGGCCGACGCCGTCGAACTGGAGGAAGACGGTGCCGGGGGCGTCCGGACAGGGCGGGTGGGATCTGCGGCGGCGGGTGGCGAGCCGGGAGAGCCGGCGCCGGTAGGCGTCGTCGTCGCGGACCGCGAGCGCGCCGCCCGTCGCGGAGGCGACCGCGGACATCACGGCGGCCACGATCACGGCGGTCTCCGGCGCGGCCGCGCTCTGCCCGGAGGGGTTGATGCGCAGGGCGACGAGGAGCAGGGAGCCGTTCAGGAAGAAGACCAGCAGGCCGAGCACGAGGGCGGGCACCAGCAGCAGCAACCGGACGAGCAGGGGCCACACGACGGCCGACAGCACACCGAAGGCGCCGGCGCCGAGGGCCGCGGTCACCGCGATCCGGGTGGCGCTGTCACCGTCGGCGGACTGGAGCTGGAAGTCGGGCAGGATCCCGGCGAGCACCAGCATGGTGACGGTGGACACCGCCCACACCACGACGCTCCGCCCGATCTGACTGACGACCCGCCGCCACCGCACGCCCCACCGACCTCACGTCCGCGCCCCGCGCCGGCCGCGGGTCTGCTTCCGTCAACACTGTCACACGGCGGTACGGAACGAGCGGGCTCACCTCCCGTCGTACCCGGCCGTCGGCATGGACAGGCGGCGGTGGACACTGGCCTTCATCTGGGCGTCGTAGCAGGGCTCGGCCCGGCCGACGGTCTCCACCCGCACCCCGCGCCGCGTGCACTCCGCGGTGAAGTCGTCGACCGACGACAGCGCGCTCTCCAGGACCCGTCGGCTGGGGGCCACGAAGAGGTCGAGGCCGGACCGCACACCGGTCCACAGCGCGCTGTGGTCGTGGCGCAGGCCCCGGACGAGGAGTTCGCGGGCGATGACGTACCCGTGCTCCAGGGCCCAGCGCGCGCACATCGCGTGCTGGCTGCGGGAGTCGACCAGGAACGGGTCGATCTCCAGTTCCTCCAGGGGCGTCAGACTCGCGATCGCCGTCACCCGTACCGGCGCGAGCCCGCGGTAGGCACCCCGCAGCTGTCCCATGGCGTCCCCCTCACCTCAGGGTTTCGCCGCCGACCATACTCCTGCCCGTAGGCTTCGGGGAGTCGCGCGAAGGAGGCAAAGAAGGTGCCGGTGGAGATCACCTGGTGGGGTCACGCCACCTGCACGATCGAGGATTCGGGCACACGCGTGATCACCGATCCCCTGTTCGCCCGCAGGCTGGCGCACCTGCGCCGCCGCCGGGGCGCCCCGCCGCCGCCCGAGGCCCGCCACGCGGACCTCGCGCTCGTCTCCCACCTGCACGCCGACCATCTGCACGTCCCCTCGCTCGCCGCGCTCGCCCCGGGCACGCGCCTACTCGTGCCCCGGGGCGCACCACGGGCGGTGCCCGCGCTCCGGCGGCTGCGCCACCTGCGCCTCACCGAGGTCGGCGTCGGCGACGAACTCCACCTCGGGCCGCTGGTCGTGCATGTCGTCCCCGCACGTCACGACGGCCGCCGGCTGCCGGTGGGCCCGCACCGCTCCCCCGCCCTCGGATACGTCGTCGAGGGCGCGGCGCGCACCTACTTCGCCGGTGACACCGGCCTGTTCGAGGAGATGGCCGAGGCGGTCGGGCCGGTCGACGTGGCGCTGCTGCCGGTCGGCGGCTGGGGCCCCTACCTCGGGGAGGAACACCTGGACGCGGGACGTGCGGCGCGGGCGCTGGCCGCGCTGGCGCCGCGCAGCGCGGTGCCGGTGCACTACGGCACGTACTGGCCGATCGGCATGGACGCGGTGCGCCCGCACGAGTTCCACGCGCCGGGCGACGAGTTCGTGCGCCTCGCGGCCGAGTGCGCGCCGGAGGTGGCGGTGCACAAGCTCGGCCACGGGGAGGGTGTACGGCTGGAGGTCGCACGGTGAGACTGCTGGTGGTCATGGCGGCCGCCGCCGGTTCCACGGCCGCGACCTCGCCGTCCACCGAGTCCACCCAGCAGGCGATCGGCTATCCGACGCTGTTCCTGCTGGTGCTGGTGGGGGCGCTGGTTCCGGTGGTGCCGACGGGGGCGCTGGTCAGTTCGGCGGCGGTGGTGGCGTTCCACCAGACGGCGCCGTTCGCGCTGGCGCTGGTGTTCGTGACGGCGTCGCTGGCGGCCTTCCTGGGGGACGCGGCGCTGTACTGGCTGGGGCGGCGCGGGCTGGGGTCGAGGAACGGGTCGCGGTGGCTGGAGGCGATCCGGGCGCGGGCGCCGCAGGACCGGCTGGAGCAGGCGCAGGGGAAGCTGGCCGACCACGGCATCACCGTGCTGGTGCTGTCCCGGCTGGTGCCGGCCGGCCGGATCCCGGTGATGCTGGCGTGCCTGCTGGCCGACTGGCCGCTGCGGCGCTTCGCGCGCGGGAACCTGCCCGCGTGTCTGGCGTGGGCGGCGACGTATCAGGTGATCGGGATCCTGGGCGGGTCGTTGTTCCCGGAGCCGTGGGAGGGGGTGGTGGCGGCGGTGGGTCTGACCGTGGCCATCAGCGTGGCGCCGAGTGTGTGGCGACGGACGCGATCCACCGGGTGACGCCTCGCCGCGAGGTTCTCAAGGGGTGCTCCACTCCAGCACCTTCGACGCGCCCACCGGCAGGTCCCACAGGTCCTCCCTGTCCCTGCCCGCTCTCTCCCAGGCCGCCCGTACCCGCGTCAGCGGTTCCAGGACCGGCTCCGCCGACAGCACGAACGTGCCCCAGTGCATCGGGGCCATCCGCCTCGCGCCCAGGTCCGCCGTCGCCCTGACCGCCTCCTCCGGATCGCAGTGCACGTCGCTGAGCCACCAGCGGGGGTCGTAGGCGCCGATGGGGAGGAGGGCGAGGTCGATGCCGGGGTAGCGGCGGCCGATACGGGAGAACCAGTGGCCGTAGCCGGTGTCGCCGGCGAAGTAGACGCGTGCGCCGTCGGGGTCGGTGAGGACCCAGCCGCCCCAGAGGCTGCGACAGGTGTCGGTGAGGGTGCGCTTGGACCAGTGGTGGGCGGGGACGAAGTCGAAGCGGACGCCGGACAGTTCGGCCGCCTCCCACCAGTCCAGCTCGGTGACGGTGGTGAACCGGCGGCGCCGGAACCAGCGGCCCAGGCCCGCCGGCACGAACACGGGTGTGTCGCGCGGGAGCAGGCGCAGGGTGGGGGCGTCCAGGTGGTCGTAGTGGTTGTGGCTGATGACGACCGCGTCGACGCGGGGCAGCCGCTCCCAGGGGACGCCGACCGGGGTGATACGGGCCGGGGTGCCGAGGATACGGCGGGACCAGACGGGGTCGGTGAGCACGGTCAGCCCGCCGATCCGGACCACCCAACTGGCGTGTCCCGCCCAGGTGACGGCGACCGTGCCGGGGTCGGCGCGGGGCAGCGGGCCGGGTTCGTAGGGCAGTCGGCGGATGTCGGCGAGCCCCTCCCGGCCGGGGCGGACGGAGCCCTCGCGGGCGAAGCGGGCCATGGCCCCCAGGCCGGGCAGCGGGGCGGTGAGCCGGTCGTGGAAGGTCCGCGGCCAGAACCGGAGTTCACCCAGCGGGCGGGGTTCGGCGAGCGGCGGGAACGCGGGCGCGGAGGAGGCCGGGGCCGCGCGCGTCACGGCTCCCGGGGCCGCGGGCCCGGCAGCGGTCGGGGCGGTCGTCGTGGGGACCGTCGTGGTGGGGACCGTCGTGGTGGGGGCGGTCGTGGTGGGGGCGGTCGTCGTGGCGGGTCCTGACTCTTGCGTCTGCTGCGTCATCGAGGAGGCTCCCATCGCTGAGCGTCGTCGCGGAGATCGTCCAGTACCGACCTCAAGGACATCAACGCGCGTTGCACGTGTGGCAGTTCCAACGGTGCGGGTGACGTGAGGCATTCCAGGCGTTCGGCGTCGGTCGTGCCGAGCAGCGGCCCGGTGGCGATCCGGACGCGCAGCGCGGCGAGGTCGTCGCCGAAGCGGTGGCCGCCGGGTGCGGGCATGCCGAGCCGGGCGCCGAGGAAGTCCTCCAACTCCTGTGCGTCGCCGACCCCCTGCGCGCCGAGCGCGGCCCGCAGCGGTTCCAGGTCGGCGTACAGGTGACGGCCGGCCTGCGGCGGCCTGGCCAGCGCCCCGCCCGCGACCACCGCGGTGTGCGCGGCGGCGGCCACGCGCGCGTGCAGGCGGACGGCGGCCTCCCTGCGGGCGACGACGGGTTCGGGCTCGCCGAGCGCGTAACCGGCGGCGACCGCGACCGGTCCGGCGAGCCGGGCGCCCATCGCGGTGAGCACGTCGAGCACGCGCGCGTGCAGGGCCTTCGCGGTGTCGCCCTCCGGGAAGCGGGCGACGGCGGCGGGCCAGCCGGGCGGCAGCAGGGCCCCGGCCAGGTCGGCGACGACGGTGACCCGGTCGGGGTGCATCTCGGCGGGGCTGAGCAGCACGGTGTCGTGCGGGGCGTGCAGGGTGTCGCGCCAGGTCTCGTCGCTGACCAGGTGCAGCCCCTCGCCGGTGGCCGCCTCCACGGTCTCGTGCAGGAGTTCGGGCGGGGCGACGGTGGCGGTGGGGTCGTCCGCGACCGACAGCACCAGCAGCCGGGGGTCACCGCCCTCGTCCCGGACCCGGCGCACGGTCTCCAGCAGCGCGTACGGGTCGGGTGCGCCCCCGGACTCGGCCGGGGTGGGCACGTGGAAGACGGGCCGGCCGAGCAGCCGGGCGTACGGCGCCCACCAGGCGGCGCAGGGGCGCGGCACGAGGACGTCACCGCCGAGGGCCGCGGTGAGCGCCAGCAGCAGGGCGGGGGCGCCGGGTCCCGCGGTCACCCTGCCGGGCGGGGCGGGCAGTCCGCGGCGCTCCCAGTAGCCGCGGGCCGCCTCCAGCAGCGCCGGCCCGCCGCCGACGGGTTCCTCCCCTCCTCGGCCGGCCGCGGCGGCCAGTACGGCGGAGAGCTCGGGCAGGACGGGCAGGCCGTCGTCGGGGAGCGCGGGGCCGTACCGGACGGGGCCGTGTCCCCGGGCCGGGGCGTCGGCCGGGGCCGGTCCCCGGTGGGCCGCGGGTATGTCCTGGTCGGGGCAGTGCCCGTGGCCGTCGGGATCCCTCCGCCGCATGTCCGCCTCCGCGCAGTCCGTGGTGCCGTGTGCTGTCCGGGCCGAGCCGGGCCGGTACGGTCCGTGAGCCGTCGGGTCAGCCGTCCGCGCGGTGCCGGCCGCCCCACACCCGGTACGCCGCGCCGCCGCACGCGGCCGCGATCAGCAGCCCCCCGACGACCAGCGCAGGCACCGACCCACTGAACGCGCCCCCCGCCCCGGCCTCCACTCCCCCCTGCACGGTCGGCGCATCGCACGACCCCCCACGACACTCGTCACCGCCACCGTCACCGTCAGCACAGACGCCGGAGGACTTGGAGAAACCTGAACCGGAGGAGCTGGAGGAACCGGCCGAGCTGGAGAAACCGGCCGAGCCGGAGGAACCGGAGGAGCCGACGGAGCCGGTTGACGTCGACGAGCCGGCGGAGCCGGAAGAACCGGTGGACGTGAAGGATTCGGTGGAGCCGAAGGCCGTGGACGAACCGGCGGAGCCTGAGGACGTGGACGAACCAGAGGAGCCGGAGGACGTGGACGAGCCGGAGGAGCCTGAGGAGCCCGAGGACCTGCGGAAACCGGAGGATCCGGGTTCCCGTGCCGAGGCGCATTCCCGCCCGTCCTCGCCGCACGCCTGCTGCCCCTTCGAGCAGGGCCGCTCACCGCTCCCGCCTGAGTCCGCACCCGAGCCCGTCCAGGAGCCCGCACCCGAATCGGCCCCTGAATCCGCCCCGGGCTCCGTCCCCGAACCCACCCACGCATCCGCCCCGGAGTCACGCCCGGGTTCCGTCCCAGAGTCCCGCCCGGATTGCCCACCGGAATCCGCCCCGGAGTCCCGGCCAGAGTCCGCCCCGGAGTCACGCCCCGGCGCCGTCCCCGAGTCCGCCCCGGAGTCACGCCCGCGTTCCGCCCCCGAGTCCGCCCCGGAGTCACGCCCGCGTTCCGCCCCCGAGTCCGCCCCGGAGTCACGCCCAGGCGCCGCCCCGGCGTCCGCTCCCGATCCCGTCGGGGCCGTCCAGGTGTCCGGTCCGGGGGGCGTCCCGGTGTTCGTCTCCGGGGTCGTCCAGGGGTCCGCCCCGGTATCCGTCGCGGAACGGGCTCCAGGAGCCGTTCCCGGACCGGTCCACGGAGCCGCCCCCGAGTTCGGGCCGGTCCCCCGAGCCGCCCCCGCATCCTGGCCGATCCCCGGGACTGCCCCCGGGACTGCCCCCGAGACCGGGCCGGTCCCCCGAGCCGTCCCCGCACCCTGGCCGGTCCACGGGGCCGCCCCCGAGTTCGGGCCGTTCGCCGGGGAGGCGCCCGTGGTCGCGGTTCGGGGCGGGCAGGCGGCGCCGGGGGGCGTGGGCGGCCGTCCCCCCGTCGCCGCGCAGCTCGCGGGCGCGGCGGCGGTGGCCGCGGCGGCGGGGCCGGCCACGGCGGCACCCGCCAGGACGGCGGCGGACAGGGCGCGAGCGGTGCGGCGCATGGCGTGGGCTCCTAGGGACGTACGGCTGCGGGGACACGCGGCTCGTGCCCCCGCAGCCATCACAGCCCGCCCCGTGCCGGGCCGCGCGCGGCCGGACCCCATTCGCGGGACGCGCGCGCCCCTTCGGGTGAAGCCCCGGCGGATTCCCGAGTCGGCGCACCGTCCCCGGGTACGCGGACGGCACCCCTGGAGTGCCTGGAGGGAGACATGCAGCGAGGCAGCGCCCGGTTGAGCGTCCACCGGGACGAGGAGATGAAGCACGAACTGCGCGGGCTGCTGAGGTCCCGGCATCCGACCCGCACCGAGGACTGGAACGACCCCGAGCCGCCCGCCGAGGACGATCCGGAGGTGTACCGCGCCCCGGTGGTGCCGTGGACCGGCGAACGGCCGTCACCGGCGACGGTGCGGCTGGAGCTGGCCCGGTACCTGAACCGGCACGACTTCCCGGCGGCCCCGCGCGATGCGGCCCGGCTGCTGCGCCGCGGCCACGCGCCCGACGCCCTGGTCGAGCGGGTCTCCCGGCTGCCGCGCGCGACGCGCTACGGCAGCCTGCTGGAGCTGGCCGACGCCGTGGCCGGCTCCGGGTGAACGGGACGGCGCCCGCGCCCGCGCGGCGCGGGCGTCAGCCCGCCGGGGTGCGCGGTGCCGCCGCCTCGGCGCAGTTCCGCTCCCGGGCGCCCTCCCGGGTGCGGCCGGCCGCCACGAGACGGCGGGGGTTGCGGCGCAGGTACTCGCCCTCCAGCTGTGCCATGCGCTCGTTGTGGGCCCGCAGCGCGTCGTTGGAGCCGTACAGCAGGGTGTCGTGGCGCGTCCGGTGGATGGTCTCCAGCTCCTTCATGAGCTGCTGGTCGTCCAGCCGGCTGGGGTCGACTCCGGTCATGGTGTACCCCGCTCGTCGTGTCCGTCCCGGCGGTCCGGATCCCTGCATCCACTGTACGAACATCCGGGCGTCCGGGCCTGTCGCCTACCGCGCCCGCTCCACCCGGCGCTCGTCCCACACCGGCTCGGGGGTCTCGCGGACCCTGCCGTCGCTGCCGAAGACCAGGTAGCGGTCGAAGGAGCGGGCGAACCAGCGGTCGTGGGTGACGGCGAGCACCGTGCCGTCGAAGGCCTCCAGCCCCTCCTGGAGCGCCTCGGCGGACTCCAGGTCGAGGTTGTCGGTGGGCTCGTCGAGGAGCAGTGCCGTCACACCCTGGAGCTCCAGCAGGAGGATCTGGAAGCGGGCCTGCTGGCCGCCGGAGAGACGGTCGAAGGTCTGTTCGGCCTGGTTGGTGAGCTCGTAGCGGCGCAGCCGGGACATGGCGGCGCCCCGGTCCTGGGAGTGTTCCGACCACAGGATGTCGAGCAGCTCGCGGCCCCGCAGCTCGGGGTGGGCGTGGGTCTGGGCGAAGTGTCCGGGCACGACCCGGGCGCCCAGCTTCCACTGCCCCGAGTGCGTCACGTCCTCGCCGGCCAGCAGCCGCAGGAAGTGCGACTTGCCGGAGCCGTTGGAGCCGAGGACGGCGACCCGTTCGCCGTAGAAGACCTCCAGGTCGAAGGGTTTCATCAGGCCGGTGAGTTCGAGTCCGGCGCAGGTGACGGCCCGTACGCCGGTGCGGCCGCCCTTGATGCGCATCCTGATGTCCTGCTCGCGCGGCGGCTCCGGCGGCGGGCCGGCCTCCTCGAACTTGCGCAGGCGGGTCTGCGCGGCCGCGTACCGGGACGCCATCTCGTGCGAGACGGCGGCGGCCTGCCGCAGAGTCAGCACCAGCTTCTTCAGCTGGGCGTGCTTCTCGTCCCAGCGGCGGCGCAACTCCTCGAAACGGGCGAAGCGTTCGCGCCGGGCCTCGTGGTAGGTGCCGAAGCCGCCGCCGTGCACCCAGGCGTCGGCGCCGGTCGGCGAGGGCTCCACGGAGACGATCTTCTCGGCGGCGCGGGAGAGCAGCTCGCGGTCGTGGGAGACGAACAGGACCGTCTTGCGGGTCTCCCCCAGCTGCTGTTCCAGCCAGCGCTTGCCGGGGACGTCGAGGTAGTTGTCCGGCTCGTCGAGCAGCAGCACCTCGTCGGTGCCCCGGAACAGCGCCTCCAGCACGAGCCGCTTCTGCTCGCCGCCGGAGAGGGTGCGCACCTGGCGCCACTGGGCCTTGTCGTACGGCACCCCGAGGGCGGCCGTGGTGCACATGTCCCAGAGCGTCTCGTGCTCGTAGCCGCGCACCTCGGCCCAGTCGGCGAGGGCCTGCGCGTACGCCAGCTGGGCGGCCTCGTCGTCGACGGTCATGAGGGCGTGCTCGGCCTTGTCGACGGCGCGCGCGGCCTCCCGGATCCGGGGGTCGGCGACCGACACCAGCAGGTCGCGGACGGTGGACTCGTCACGGACGGAGCCCACGAACTGGCGCATCACTCCGAGGCCGCCGCTCACGGTGACGGTGCCGCCGTGGGGCTTCAGCTCGCCGGAGATCAGCCGCAGCAGGGTGGTCTTGCCGGCGCCGTTGGGACCGACCAGGGCGACGGCAGCCCCTTCGCCCACCCGGAAGGACACGTCGCCGAGCAGCGCCCTCCCGTCGGGGAGGTAGTACTCGAGGTGCGCGGCTTCCAGATGTCCCATGGTCACGGATTGTGCGGGTCGGCCCCGTCCCGGGGCAAACCGTTATCGAGACACCGTCGTCTCGCGGGTGCGGGTGGGCGGGGGCTGGTCGCGCAGTTCCCCGGCGCACTTGAGCGGGGCCACGGCAGCGCGCCGTGAAGGCGCGCGGGGAACTGCGCGAGCGCCCCCACCCGCACCCGCCGACGGCGCCCGGCCGACGTCACTCGGCGGCCGGCTCCAGCGCTTCTCCGGTGGGGCCGCTCGCGCCCGCCGGCTCGACGACCGCGCCCTCCCAGGACAGCGCCTTCCAGCCGTCCGCCGGGGAGCCCTCCAGGATCACGACGCCGGTGTTGTCCAGCGGGCGGGACGCGGCGAAGGGAACGTCGACGTTGTCGGCGCGGGCCGCGGTCCACAGGCGGATCACCGCACCGTGGCTGACCATGGCGACGGTTCCCGCGCCGCTCGCGGCGGCCTCGGCGACCACCGCGTCGTAGCGGCCCAGCGCCTCCGCTCCGGACTCGCCGCCCGGCATGCGCAGGGCGGTGTCCCCGTCCGCCCAGGCGAACACCGTCCGCATGTAGAGCTCACCGTGTTCGGAGTGGCCGGGCAGCATCTCCAGGTCGCCGGCGGCGACCTCCCGGATGCCGTCGCGGACGTTCGGTTCGAGGCCCCGGGCGGCGGCCAGCGGGGCGGCGGTGAGCCGGGTGCGGGTCAGGGTGGAGACGTAGAGCGCCTCGATGTCCTCGTCGGCGAGGGCCCCGGGGAGGGCCGCCGCCTGCCGCAGGCCGAGGGCGGTCAGGCCCGGCCCCGGTACGGCCGTGTCGAGCAGGTGGTCGACGTTGGTCGGGGTCTGCCCATGACGTATGAGGAGCAGGCGCATCCGGGGTTCCTCTCACTCGACCGCACCGCATGCCGACAAGAAACGGCGACTTCAGGGTAACCGGACCCGCATGAGCCCAGACGTCGACCTCACCGCCCCCAAGCCCGGCCGGCACGCGCTGCGTGACCGGCTGCTCGCCCTCGACTCCCGGCTGTTCGAGGTGGCAGCCGAACGGCACTGGCCCGGCGCCTCGGAGGTCCTGCCCCGGCTGAGCCGCGGCGCCAACCACGGGGTGCTGTGGTTCGCCGCGGCCGCCGCGATCGCCGCCTCCCGTACCCCCCGCGCCCGTCGCGCCGCCGTCCGCGGCGCGGCCTCGCTCGCCCTGGCCTCCCTGACCATCAACACCCTGGGCAAGCGTTCGGTGCGCCGCCCGCGGCCGCTCCTGGACCCGGTGCCGGTGGCGCGGCAGCTGAAGCGGCAGCCGATCACCACCTCGTTCCCGTCCGGTCATGCCGCGTCGGCGGCGGCCTTCGCGGCCGGGGTCGCCCTGGAGTCCCCGGCGTGGGGCGCGGTGGTGGCGCCGGTGGCGTTCTCGGTGGCGATGTCCCGGGTCTACACGGGTGTGCACTTCCCGAGCGACGTGCTCGCGGGCGCGGCCCTGGGCGTGGGCGCCGCCTTCGCCGTACGGCGGCTGGTGCCGACCCGGGCGCAGACCGGTCCGCCGCCCCGGCCGCGCGCCGACGCCCCGGCGCTGCCCGACGGGGACGGTCTGGTGGTCGTCGCCAACCGGGCCTCCGGCAGCTCCGACCGGGTCCGGGCGCTGCGCGACAAGCTGCCGAAGGCGGAGCTGGTGGAGTGCGAACCCGAGGAGGTGAAGGCCGAGTTGGAGAAGGCGGCGCTGCGGGCGCGGGCGCTCGGGGTGTGCGGTGGCGACGGCACCGTGAACGCGGCCGCGACGGCCGCGCTGCGCCACGGCCTGCCGCTCGCGGTGCTGCCCGGGGGCACCCTCAACCACTTCGCGTACGACCTGGCCGTGGAGGACGGCCGTGATCTGGGCCGGGCGGTGCGCGAGGGCGACGCGGTCCGGGTGGACGTGGGCCGCTTCACCTCCGGCGGCCGGACCGGTGTCTTCCTCAACACGCTCAGTCTGGGGGTCTATCCGGAGCTGGTGAGGGAGCGGGAGCGGTGGGCGCGCCGGATCGGCGGCTGGCCGGCCGAGGTGCTCGCGGCGGTGCGGGTGCTGCGGGCGGACCGGCACCCGCTGGAGGTCGAACTCGGTGGCGGGAAGCATCCGTTGTGGCTGCTGTTCGTCGGCAACTGCGTCTACCGCCGGATGGGGCTGACGCCGGGCCGCCGCACCGACCTGGCGGACGGGCAGCTCGACGTCCGGGTGGTGCACGGCGGCCGGTACCCCGCGCTCCGGCTCCTGTCCGCCGCCGTGGCGGGCCCGCTGACCCGCTCGCCCATGCACGCGGAGGTCAAGGTGAGCCGGCTGCGCCTGACCGGCCTCGCGGCCGGGACCGGTCTCGCCTACGACGGTGAAGTCACGGACGTGGCGGGCGAGATGACCGTGGAGAAGCTGCCGCGGGCGCTGACCGTGTACCGCCCCTGACGAATCGTCAGTCCACATGGTAAAACGCAGGTCTCACCATTCGGCATGCGGGCGTAGCGTTGCGGATACCGCGGGACGGGGTCGTCCGGCCCCGTCCGCCGGTGTGACGCGAAGGGGTTGAGTCATGTCCAAGCCGCAGGAGACCGCCGTCTACACGCACGGGCACCACGAGTCGGTGCTGCGCTCCCACACCTGGCGCACCGCCGCCAACTCCGCCGCCTACCTGCTCGGTTCACTGAAGCCGCACATGAGGATCCTGGACATCGGCTGCGGCCCGGGGACCATCACCGCCGACCTGGCGGAGCTGGTCCCGGACGGCCGGGTCACCGGTGTCGACCACGCGCCGGGCGTCCTGGAGCAGGCCCGGGAGACCGCCGCCGCGCGCGGGCTGACGAACGTGGACTTCGCGGTCGCCGACGTGCACGCCCTGGACTACCCGGACGACACGTTCTGCGTGGTCCACGCCCACCAGGTGCTCCAGCACGTCGGCGACCCGGTGCGGGCGCTGCGCGAGATGCACCGGGTGACCAAGCCCGGCGGTTTCATCGCCGTACGCGACTCGGACTACGCGGCGATGACCTGGTACCCGGCGGTGCCCGGCATGGACGACTGGTCGGAGCTGTACCGGCGGGTGGCCCGCGCCAACGGGGGCGAGCCGGACGCCGGGCGGCGGCTGAAGTCCTGGGCGCTGGCGGCGGGGCTCACCGACATCACCGCGACCTCCGGCACCTGGACGTACAGCACGGACGCGGAGCGGGAGTGGTGGGGCGGGCTGTGGGCGGACCGTACGGTCGCCTCCGCCTACGCCGAGCGGGCCACGAGCGGCGGGCACGCCACGACCGAGCAGCTGCACGGCATCGCGGCGGCCTGGCGGGAGTGGGCGCGGCAGGAGGACGGCTGGTTCGCCGTGCTGCACGGGGAGATCCTCGCCCGCAAGTCCCGGTGACGGGCCGGCCGCCGGGTACCCCTCACCGGGTCCCCGGCCGCCCCGCCGCCTCCGGCCGCTCCGTGAAGGAGTAGGCCGCCCGGGGGCCGCCGAGTTCCAGGCGGGCCCCGGGTGCCCCGGTCTTCGCGCGGTCGACGGTCTCCACGAATTCCTCGCACTGCGCGCGGGGGACGAGGTAGGCGGCGTCGAACGCCTTCGCCCCCCGCGGGGCGCGCAGCCGGACGTCCTCGGCGAGCCGGGCGAGCCGTTCGTGCACCTCGCGGGCGAACTCCCCGGCGGCCCGGTCGCCCTCCTGCCCGGCGTACACCGCCACGCGCCATTCGACCCGGCCGGCGAGCCGGTCGAGGGTGCGCAGGAACTCGGTCTCGCGCGCCTCCAGCATCGTGCGTACGGCGCTGTCGTCGCGGAAGACCGTGGCGGGCCGCAGCGGCAGCGGGGTGGTGACCGTGGTCAGCGCGTCGACGACGCCCTCGTGGGCCCGGACGGTCGCGGCCCACCAGTCGGGGTCGGCGAGCCGGGCGCGCAGCGGCTCCTCGGCGAACTCCGCCTCCGGGACCGTGCTGACGACGGCCACCAGTCCGTGGTGCCGGAGCAGGCCGGGCGGGGCGTCGGCCACGCCGGTGAGCTGGGCCTGGAGGGCCGCCTCGAACGGCCGGCAGACGGCGTAGACGTATCTCGGCCCGCGGCGGGCGGTCATCGCACCACCGCTTCCTCCACGAGGAGCCGGCCGGCCGCCGCGATCGCCATGGCGTCGATGCCGGCGGCGTGCAGCTGCTCGTCGGGCTCGGCCGAACCGGGCATCGTCCGCACGGCCAGCCGGACCAGGCGCGGCACCGGCCTGCCGTCGGTGAACGCCTCCGCGACCGCGTCGCCGAGCCCGCCCTCCTCGTGGTGGTCCTCGACGGTGAGCAGGCAGCCGGTCTCCTCGGCGGCCCGGCGCAGCGTCCGGCGGTCGGCGGGCTTGACGGAGTACAGGTCGACGACCCGGACCGCGATGCCCTCCTCGGCGAGCGCGTCGGCGGCCTTCAGCGCCTCGTGCAGGGTGACCCCGGCGGCGACCACCGTCAGCCGGTCCGCGTCCGAGGAGCGCAGCACCTTGCTGCCGCCGACCGGGAACTCCTCGTCCGGCGGGTAGATCACCGGGCTCGCCCCGCGCGTGGTGCGCAGGTACCGGATGCCGTCCAGTCCCGCCATGGCCGCGACGAGCCTGGCGGTCTGGTTGGCGTCGCACGGGTAGAGCACGGTCGAGCCGTACACCGAGCGGAACATCGCCAGGTCCTCCAGGCCCATCTGGGAGGGCCCGTCCTGTCCGATCGCCACGCCCGCGTGCGAGCCGACCACGTTGATCCCGCTGCCGCTGATCGACGCCATGCGCACGAAGTCGTGGGCGCGGGTGAGGAAGGCGGCGAAGGTGGCGGCGTACGGCACCCAGCCGCGCGCGGCCATGCCGACGGCGGCGGCGAGGAGTTGCTGTTCGGCGATGTAGAACTCGAAGTAGCGGTCGGGGTGTTCCTTGCCGAAGAGTTCGGTGCGGGTGGAGTCGCCGACCTCGCCGTCCAGCGCGACGACGTCGGCGCGGGCGGTGCCGAGCGCGACCAGCGCCTTGCCGAAGGCGTCGCGGGTGGCGACCTCGTCGCCCCGCTCGTAGCGCGGGAGTTCGAGGGCGCCGGTGGACACGGAGTGCAGTGCCCGGGCGGCGGGCGGCTCCTGCACATGGACCCTGAGGTCGCGCACGCCGCCCAGTTCGGCGACGGCCTCCTCGGGGTGGGGCAGCGGCTTGCCGTGCATGCCCTCGCGGTCCTCGACGGAGGCGACGCCCCGGCCCTTGCGGGTGCGGGCGAGGATCGCGGTGGGCTGTCCGGCGATGCCCCCGGCCTCCCGGAAGGCCCGGTCGACGGCGTCCACGTCGTGGCCGTCGACCTCCACGGTGTGCCAGCCGAAGGCCTGGAAGCGGCGGGCGTAGGCGTCGAGGTCGTGGCCGTGCCGGGTGGGGCCGCGCTGGCCGAGCCGGTTGACGTCCACGATCGCGGTGAGGTTGTCGAGGTGCTCGTACCCGGCGTGTTCGGCGGCCTCCCACACGGAGCCCTCCGCCAGTTCGCTGTCCCCGCACAGCACCCACGTCCGGTACCGGCTGTGCTCCAGCCGCTTCCCGGACAGCGCGATGCCGACGCCGACCGGCAGGCCCTGCCCGAGGGAGCCGGTGGCGGTCTCGACCCACGGCAGCCGGCGCGGGGTGGGGTGCCCCTCCAGGTGGGAGCCGAGCCTGCGGAAGGTGAGCAGTTCGGCGTCGTCGATGGCGCCGACGGCCTTGTAGGCGGCGTACAGCAGGGGTGAGGCGTGGCCCTTGGAGAGGATGAGGCGGTCGTTGCCGGGGTGGGCGGGGCGGTCGAAGTCGTAGCGCAGGTGGTGGGCGAGCAGGACGGCCATGAGATCGGCGGCGGACATCGAGGAGGTGGGATGCCCGGACTCGGCCGCGGCGGCCGCCCGCACGCTGTCCACGCGCAACTGCTGGGCGAGTTCGACGAGTTCGGCGGTGTTCATGGGGCTCCTTCCCGGGGGTCGTCCGCGGCGGGTTCCGGTGCCCTCGGCGGCTGGGGCGAGGGCCGGCCGGTCACGCGACGGAGTCGGACGCTCACCCTGTGCCTCCGGCGGGCGCGACTCGCCGACGCCCCTCGCGTAACCCTAGGCGGGACGCTCAAACACCGCCCGTCGAGAGCCCCGCCACCCCCTAAGCTCGTCGCATGGAGATTCTGGGCGCCTCCCTGCGCATCTGCGTCGACGACCTCGATACCGCGATCCCGTTCTACGAACGCCTCTCCGGCGGCAGAGCCCTCCGGTCCGAACGCGGCGGCGTCCAGGTCGCCGCGGTGGGCTCCTTCCTCCTGATGAGCGGCCCGCCGGAGGAGCTGGAGGTGCTGCGCAAGGTGGCCGCGACGATCGCCGTGAAGGACGTGGAGGCGGCTCACCGGCTGCTCAGCGGTCTCGGCGCGCGGATCATCGCGGGGCCGGTGCCCACCCCCGCCGGCCGCAACCTGATCGCGATGCATCCGGACGGCTCGATCTTCGAGTACGTCGACCAGCACTCCGGCTGAGCCCCGGCGGCCCGGGGCGACCGGGGCGCCGCCGGTCAGGGACCGGTCAGGGACCGGGCGGGCGCGTCCGGAAGTCGTAGCGGGCGGGCAGCGGCTCGTCACCGAGCCGCCGCCACAGCCGGCCGACGGCGTCCGAGCCCTCCCGCAGGTCGGCGACCTCGAACCCCTCGTCGAACACGGCGCGGGCGTCCGCCCGTCGGCCCTCCGCGAGCAGCAACTCCGCTTCCAGCAGCCGGAACCGGCCGCGCCGCCGGGTGGTGGGCGGCAGCGCCTCCCACACGGCGCGGGCGTCCGCGGCCCGCCCCACCCGCAGCAGCGCTTCGAGGGCCTCGCGGCCGAGCGCGGCGCCGGCCGCCGTCCAGACCTCGCCGTCGTCCCGCCGCTCCCGGCACAGGTCGTCGAAGGCGTCGGCGTAACGGTCGGCGGCCCGCTCGTGCTGCCCGTACTCCTGGTCGGCGACGGCGAGGCAGCGCAGCGACGGCCACAGCGACGGGGCGAGCCGGAGCGCGCGCTCCCAGCTGCGGACGGCCTGGGCGCGGTCGCCCGCGTGCCACTGGGCGACACCGAGGTGGTACTCGGTGTGCGGGGTCGCGGGCGCCGTCTCCAGCATGTCCCGCCAGTGCGGGGCGACCAGGGTCGGGCCGGGCGGCCGCACCCTGCGGGGTTCGGGCAGGGTGCCGGTGCGCAGCAGCTCCCGCCAGGGCGCCTGGTCCTCGCCGAGCGTGCTCTCGGGGAAGGGCGTGCCGGGCAGCTTCCGGTCGGCGCGCAGCACTTCGAGGGCGCCCCAGCCAGATCCGCGGGCGAGGAGTTCGCCGGGCTCGGTGTCGGCGCACGGCAGCCAGGCGGCGTGCGCGGCGTCCAGTCCGGCGCGGGGCAGGGCGAGTTCCAGCGCGCGCTCGGCCTGGTCCGGCGGTGCCGACAGAGGTCCGTACGCCTCCAGCCAGGTCACCTCGCTCTCCGCCGCCAGCCGGACGTGCTCCGGCCCGGTGCGGGCGAGCCCGGACCGGATCTCGCGGTAGCCGCCGGTGCCGGGCTCGGTGAGCCACTCCTGCCAGCGCCGGCCGCCGGGCCCGGAGCCCCACACGAACTGCCCGCGGCCCCTCGGTCCGTCGGTCGACGCCTGCGCCAGCCCGTGCCCGTCGGCGTCCAGCGCGGCGATCCAGCGCCGCCGCCCGTCCGGGATGTCGTAGAACCAGTCGGTGGCGTACGGGGGCTGGGGGCCGTGCGGTGGGACCGGCACCCGGCGCGGTGGCCGCCCGGGCCCGGACTCCCAGGCCTCCTCGGCCGGGACGACGACCCGGCGGTCCTCCGGCACGGCGGTACTGGACCACCAGTGGAGCGGTACCGGGTGTTCGTGCGGGTTGCGGACGCGGACGCCGACCCGGAGGAAGTCGGAGCCGTCGGGGAGCCAGAGGTCGACCTGGAAGGGCAGGTCGCTCACTCGCTCCCACTCCCAGAGGCGCAGCATCTCACCGCCGTCGGGGGCCGGGACGCGGGCCGCGTGCACAGGGGCGCAGGCGAGGGTGGTGCGGCCGGTGGCGCCGATGTCCCATGCGATGCCGCCGGAGTACCAGGCGCCGTCGAGGGCGAGGCCCGCGGGCTGGAACACCGGGTTGCGGTAGAAAAGTTCGCGTCCGGTGGGCAGGTGGACGAGGGAGGCGACGCGGCCGCCGAGGCCGGGCAGGACGGTGGCCCGCAGCCGGCCGTTCTCGATCACGAGGGCGTCGAGGGCACGGGGCTCGCGGGCTCTGCCGTAGCCGTCCCGGATCCGTACGGGCAGCACACCGCGCGGCGGGCCGTAGCCGCTCTGCCGGGCCGTGTCGCGCGGCAGACCGTCGCGGTCGTCCGGGCGGTGCGTCCCGTCGGGGAGCCGGAGCGGGGGCAGCGGGTTGTCCGGGCCCGGCTCCGCCGCGGGCAGGGTCAGTACCTCACGTCGGATCCTCGTCACGATCACATGGAACCCGCAGTGCGGTGAACCGGCCAGGGGATCTGCCGGTCAGGATTGCGCAAAGGCCGTCCGGTTCAGCCCGTGGTCCGCAGCTCCGCCGTGATCGCCCACCGCTCGTGGTCCCGCCAGGCCCCGTCGATGTAGATCATTCCGGGTGAGAAGCCCTCCAGCCGGAACCCGGCGCCGCGGGCCAGCGCGATCGACGCCGCGTTGCCCGGCTGGACGTTGATCTCCAGGCGGTGCAGCCGCATCGGCCCGAAGGCGTGGTCGACGACGAGCCCCAGGCCCTCGCGCATCAGGCCCCGGCCGACCGCGTGCGCGAACGCGCCGTACCCGAGGGCGCCGCACTGGAAGCCGCCCTCGACGATGTTGTTGATGTTGATGAACCCGGCGATCGCCCCGCCGGGTTCCGCGCCGTGTGCCGCACCGCGGTCTGCGCCGTCTTCTGTGCCGTTTTCTGTGCCGCGTTCCGCGGTGTCCTTCTCGCAGACCAGGAACCCGGCCTTGGTGCGGTCCTCGATCAGCCGTCCCGCGTAGCCGGCGTACGCCGCGTCCGTGGTCGGCGGGAACAGCCAGGGCTGGTGGAGGTCCTTGCTCTCCCTGGCCCGGCCGATGAACTCGGCGCCGTCCTCGTAGGTGTAGTGCCGGATGCCCACGCGTGGGCCCTCGGCGAGGAAGCGGGAAGCGGTGTGCGGCATCCCGCCACCCTACGCGCAGCCGGATCCCGGTGGCGCGGGTGATCTCAGCGCAGGGCGGGCTCCGCCAGGGTGAGCGTGCCCGCGTCCGCGTCCAGCTCCGCCGCCACCCCGAGCGGGACGGTCAGGCCGTTGTCGCAGTGCCCGAACCCGAACTCCTCCAGCACCGGCACGCCCAGCCCGCCGAGCCGGTCGGCGAGCATCGCCCGCACCTCGTCGTAGGGTCCGCACCGGTCCCAGGAGCCGAGCAGGATCCCGGCGACACCGTCGAGCCAGCCGGAGCGCAGCAGCTGGGTGACGCTCCGGTCGAGGCTGTACGGCTGCTCGCCCACGTCCTCCAGGAGGAGCAGTCCGCCGCGCGCGCCGGGGTGGGTGTGCGGGGTGCCGAGGCCGGTCGCGAGCAGGCGCAGGCAGCCGCCGACGGTGACGCCCCGGGCCCGGCCGGGGACCAGCGCGGTGCCGCGCGCGGTGATCGTGCGGACCGTCTCCGGGGCGAGGAGCGTGGCCCGCAGGTGCTCCTGCGCCTCGGCGCTCTTGACGAAGTCGGCGCCCGCGGCGACCGGCCCGTACAGGGTGGCGAGCCCCAGCCGGGTCGCGAACGCCTCGTGCAGCACGGTCGCGTCGCTGAAGCCGACGAACACCTTCGGTCCGGCGGCCCGCAGGGCGTCCCAGTCGAGCAGGTCGACGACGCGCTGGGCGCCGTAGCCGCCGCGGGCGCAGAGCACGGCGGCCACGGACGGGTCGCACCAGGCGCGCTGGAGGTCGGCCGCGCGGTCGGCGTCGCGGCCGGCGAGATAGCCCAGCCGCCGGTCCCGGTCGAGGACATGGGGTGCCACCACCGGGTCGAGGTCCCAGCCGCGCAGGATGTCGAGGCCGGCCTGGAGCCGCTCCTCCAGGACCGGCCCGCTCGGCGCGACGATGGCGACCCGGGCGCCGGGCGTGAGCCTCGGCGGCCTGACGAGTTCCGTCACTTCTGCCACTCCAGTCCGGGGATGCCGGGCACGTCCAGTCCGAAGACATGGGCGTACAGGGCGAGTTCGGCCTCCAGGGCGCGGACCATGGTCTCGGCGCGGCGGAAGCCGTGGCCCTCCCCCTCGAAGGTGAGGTAGACGTGCGGGACGTGCCGTCCGTCGAGCCTGGCGAGGAAGCGTTCGCACTGCACGGGCGGGCAGATCACGTCGTCCAGGCCCTGGAGCAGCAGGAACGGCGCGGTGAGCCGGTCGGCGTGCTCGCTGGGCGACCGTTCCCGGTACCGCTCGGGCACCTCGGCGAGGGGTCCGATCAGGGACTCCAGGTAGCGGGACTCGAAGTCGTGGGTCTCGCCGGTGCCCCAGCCGGTGAGGTCGAGGATCGGGTAGCTGATGGTGCCGCAGGCGTAGACGTCGGTGCCGGTCAGGGAGGCGGCGGCGGTCCAGCCGCCGGCGCTGCCGCCCCGGATCGCCAGGCGCCCGCGGTCGGCGGTGCCCTCCGCGGCGAGGGCGAGGGCGACCGCCGCGCAGTCCTCGACGTCGACCACGCCCCACTGTTCGCGCAGCCGGTTGCGGTACGCGCGCCCGTAGCCGGTCGAGCCGCCGTAGTTGACCTCGGCGACCCCGATGCCCCGGGAGGTGAAGTAGGCGATGGCCAGGTCGAGGACGAGGGGTGCCCTGCTGGTGGGGCCGCCGTGCGCCCAGACGACGTACGGGGGCAGTTCGCCGTCGGGGGCGGTGTGGCCGGGGTGGTGGGGCGGGTAGAGGTGGGCGTGCACCTCGCGGCCGTCCGGGCCGGCGAAGGTGCGGACCTGCGGCTCGGGGTAGAGGGCGGGGTCGACGGGGTCGTGGTGCGGGGTGCCGACGCACCGGGCCCGGCCGCCGGCGGTGTCGAGTTCCACGACCTCGGCCCCGGTGCGCGGGCCGGCGCCGACCGCGAGGACGCGGGAGCCGTGCACGGCGAGGGTGGGCGCGAACTCGGTCCAGGGACCGGCCGCGTCGGCGACCTCGCCGGACTCCGGGTCCAGTATCCCGAGCGCGGCCGCCCCGCGCCCGTGGACGACGGCGATCAGTCCGTTGTCCAGCGGTGCGAACCAGCGCTGGCCGAGTTTCCAGAGCGGTCCGGCGAACTCCTCCTCGCGCGGGCACAGCGGGGTGCCGTCGCGGTAGAGGTTCCACCAGCCGCTGCGGTCGCTCGCGTACAGCAGCCGGCCGTCCGCGGACCACTCGGCCTGGGCGACGGACTCCTGCGGTCCGCCCGCGACCGTGCGGGGCTCGCCCAGCAGGCCGTCGGCGCCGACCTCGGCGACCAGCAGTTCCGTGCCGTCCCAGGGCATCCGGGGATGGTCCCAGGCGAGCCAGGCGGCCCGGCGGCCGCCTGGCGAGAGCCGGGGTCCGGTCACGAACCGGTGCCGCTCGGGGGTGAGTTCGCGGACGGCGGCCCGGTCGGTCCCGGCCGAGCCGTCCAGCGGTACGGCGGCGAGCACCCGCCGTACGTCACCCGGCCCGTCGCCGGTGGACTCCTCCAGGACGCACCAGACTTCGCCTCGGTCCAGCAGCAACTGCGGCTCGGCCCAGCGGAGTCCGGGCGGGGTGAGCGGACGGGGTTCGCCACCGGGTTCCCACCGGTACAGCCGCTGGTCGTCGAAGTGGACGAAAACCAGCAGCGGGCGGCCGTCGGCGCGCACCGCACCGGCCCAGGGCCGGCCACCGTACTCGATGACCCGGCTGCGGACGTTCCAGGGCGCGGGCAGCACGGACTCCCGGGTGCTCCCGCGCACCAGGGTCCGCCGGCCGCCCTCGGCCGGGCGGGGTTCGGTCCACCAGCCCTCGTCGCCGACGAAGCCCACCCACTCGGGGTTCCCGTCGTGCGCGGCGGCCAGGGCCGCGTCGACGGGTGAGGGCCAGGAACCGTACGCCTTCGTCTCCACCGTGTCTCCTATGCCGTGCGCAGGAATCGGTCCAGGACCCGGACGCCGAAGTGCAGTGCCTCGACGGGGACGCGTTCGTCGACGCCGTGGAAGAGCGCCTGGTAGTCGAGCCCCTCGGGCAGCTTGAGCGGGGCGAAGCCGTAGCCGGTGATGCCGAGCCGGGAGAACTGCTTGGCGTCGGTGCCGCCGGACATGCAGTACGGCACCACATGCCCCTCGGGCGCGAACTCCTCGACGGCGGCCCGCATCCGGGCGTAGGTCGGTGAGTCGACGGGTGCCTGGAGGGCGACCTCGCGGTGGTGGAACTCCCAGTCGACGTCGGGGCCGGTGAGCCGGTCGAGGGTGGCGCGGAACTCGTCCTCGGTGCCGGGCAGATAGCGTCCGTCGACGAAGGCGACGGCCTCCCCGGGGATGACGTTCACCTTGTAACCGGCGTCCAGCATCGTCGGGTTGGCGCTGTTGCGGACGGTGGCCTCGACCAGCTTGGCGGCCGGGCCGAGCTTGTCGAGCAGCAGGTCGACCTCGTGCAGGTCGGGCTCGATGCCGTAGAGGGCGGCGAGTTCGGTGAGGGCGGCGGTGACCGTCGGGGTGAGGCGCGGCGGCCACTGGTGCTCGCCGATACGGGTGACGGCGGCGGCGAGCCGGGTGACCGCGTTCTCCCGGTTGACCTTGGAGCCGTGTCCGGCCCGGCCGCGCGCGGTGAGCCTGAGCCAGCCGGTGCCGCGCTCCCCGGCGGCGATCGGGTAGAGGTGGCGGCCGGTGCCGTCGTGGAAGGTGAAGGCGCCGGACTCGCTGACGCCCTCGGTGCAGCCCTCGAACAGCTGGGGGTGGTGGTCGGCGAGGAAACCGGAGCCGTCGACGGCGCTGGCCTCCTCGTCGGCGGTGAAGGCGATGACGACGTCCCGGCGCGGCCGTACGCCCTCGCGGGCCCAGGACCGCACCACCGCCAGGATCATCGCGTCCATGTTCTTCATGTCGACGGCGCCCCGGCCCCACACGACCCCGTCGCGGACCTCCCCGGAGAAGGGGTCGACGCTCCAGTCGTCGGCCTGGGCGGGCACGACGTCGAGGTGGCCGTGGACCAGCAGGGCGTCGGCCGTCGGGTCGGTGCCCTCGATCCGGGCGACGACGTTGGTGCGGCCCGCGGTCCGCTCCAGCAGGACCGGTTCCAGGCCGGCCCCGGCCAGCCGCTCCGCCGCGTACTCGGCGGCGGGCCGCTCCCGGCAGTCGCCGCCGCCGAAGTTGGCTGTGTCGATGCGGATCAGTTCCGAGGTGAACCGGACGACCTCGTCCAGCGCCTGCTCGTCAGCCATACTGCTCCTCCACCGCGGCCGAGACGATCGTGGTGACGGCCTTGAAGGTGCGGATGCCGTCGTACATGGTGCCCTCGGTGTACGCCACCTTCCGCTCGCCGGTGCGCTCGACGCCGGGGACGACGGTGGCGGCGAGGGCGAGGTGCTCGGCGTCGAACTCCATGGCGAGGGTGAACGGGCCGCCGGTCACGGGTTCGTGCCGGACCGCGAGGCGGGCCGCGTCCTTGGCGGCGGCGCGGATGTCGGCGGCCGTCCTGGCGGGCGTCCGGCACACGGCCGCGTAGCGCGAGACATGGTCCTTGACGGCGACCTTGAGCGCCTCGGGCGCGTAGCCGAGGGCGTCCTCGCAGGCCACGTCGTCGCCGGTGACCAGGACGACGGGGACGCCGTACTCGGCGACGACGTGCGCGTTGAGCAGGCCCTCGCTGGCGCGGACGCCGTTCAGCCAGACGCCGGTGAGGGAGTTGGCGAGGTAGGTGTGGGCGAGGACGCCCTCCATGCCGGCGCCGGCGTGGTAGCCGACGAAGGCGATGCCGTCGACGTCGCCGTGCTGGACGCCCTCGACCATGGAGAGGGACTTGTGGCGGCCGGTGAGCATCTCGGCGCGTTCGTCGAGGTGCTCCAGGAGCAGGTTGCGCATGCTCCAGTGGGCCTCGTTGATGAGGACCTCGTCGGCACCGCCGTCGTAGAAGCCGAGCGCGGCGGCGTTGACGTCGGAGGTGAACATCGACCGGCAGCGCTCCCACTGCGGCGCCCCGGGCAGCACGTCACCGGGCCAGGTCACCCCGGTGGCGCCCTCCATGTCGGCGCTGATGAGGATCTTCATGGTCGGTCACGTTACGCGCCGGAGCGCGCCGGGGCCACGGTACGACGGGCGGGGGTGCCCCCATCCAGGTGACGTGCCGTCAGGCCCTGACGGTGCCCGGGTCCGCCCCCGCCCCGGGTCCGTCAGTTCTCCCGGCCCGCCAGCAGCCACTTCGACGGGAGCACGATCGGCTCCCCGTCCGGGGTGAACTCGGTTGTCTTCAATGGGAGTTCTCCGCTTTCGAGGACGGTGAGGCCGGCGGTGCGCAGGTAGGCGGGGAAGGCGTCGTCGGCGACCTCGCCGGGGGCTATGCCGTGGCGGAAGACCGGGGCGAGCTTGGGCGGCGGACCGGACGGGCTCTGGGCGAGGCCGCTGAGGATGGGGCGGGCGGCCTCGGAGAGTTCGACGAGGAAGGCCCGGCCGCGGTCGCCGACCAGCGTGGCGATGGCGTCGATCATCGGCTGCCGGTCGTCGGGCTCGCACTGGTGCAGCACGCCCCGCATGTAGACGTTGGCGTCGCCCAGTTCGGCGTGCAGCGCCTCGGTCTCGGTCTTGTCGGCCGCGTCCAGGCACCGGTAGCCGGCCTGTCCGGCGGGGTCGGCGTGCCGGGCGTGTTCGAGGGCGGCCTCGGCTATGTCGGCGCCCAGGACGCGCGGGAAGTGCTGCGCGAGGAACCGGGTCTGGGTACCGTTTCCGCAGCCGAGGTCGACCATGGGCAGGCCCGGGTCGGTCAGTCGCCGTTCGAAGAGGGAGACGTGGACGGCGGCGGTCACCCCCGGCTCGGCGTCCCAGAACACCGCCCCCTGCTCGTCGGGCGCCTCGCGCCAGAATCCCTCCCAGGCAGCCCGGTACCGACTCGTCACGCTCATGGCCAACTCCCCAGGGTGCAACCGCAGATGACCGTCGTGAGTGACGGGCGAGTACGGTCTACCGTGCCCCGGTTACAGCCACAAGCGCCCGGCGCGTTCCTTCACCCCCTCTTCGATGAACGCGCGCCCCCTGTGGTCAGCGGCGTCCTGAGGTGAGTTCGAACCAGACGGTCTTCCCGGCGGTCGTGCGGCTGGTGCCCCACTCGCGGGCCAGGGTGCTGACGACCCGCAGTCCGCGCCCGGTGTCGTCGAGGGGGCCGGTGCTGAGCAGGGTGGGCAGGGTGTGGTCGTCGTCGTCGACCTCGCACAGCAGGGTCTCGCCGCGGATCAGCCGGAGCTGGACCGGGCGGCTGTGCGAGTACCGCACGGCGTTGGTGACGAGTTCGCTGACCATCAGCTCGGTGGCGTCGGCGAGCCGGGCCAGGCCCCAGTCGTGGAGCTGTTCGCGGACGGCGGCGCGGGCGCGGGTCACCTCGGCCGGGTCGAGGGCGAGCCGCCATTCGGCGACGTCCTCGGGCGCGATGCCGTTGAGCCGGGCCATCAGCAGGGCTACGTCGTCCTTGCGGCCGCCGCGGGTGTTGAGGGCGCGGATGATGGTGTCGCAGGCGTCGTCCATGGAGGCGGCCGGGTGGGCGGCGGACTCGCAGAGGGTGGCGAGGCCGACGCCGATGTCCTCGCCGCGCATCTCGACCAGCCCGTCGGTGCACATCACCAGCCGGTCGCCGGGTTCGACGCGGATCCGCGTCGACTCGAAGGCGACCCCGCCGACGCCTATGGGCGCCCCGGTGGGCAGTTCGAGGAGTTCGCTGCGGCCGTCGACGGCCCGCACCAGCACCGGGGGGATGTGGCCCGCGTTGGCGAGGTGCAGTTCGCTCTCGATCGGGTCGTAGACGGCGTAGAGGCAGGTCGCGAGGTAGGAGTCGCCGAGCCGCTGGGCCAGGTCGTCGAGGTTGCGCAGGAGTTGGGACGGGGGCAGGTCCATGGCCGCCATCGTCTGGACGGCGGTGCGCAGCTGTCCCATCATCGCGGCCGAGTTGAGGCCGTGGCCCATGACGTCGCCGACCACCAGGGCGGTGCGGGCGCCGGGGAGCTTCACGGAGTCGAACCAGTCGCCGCCGACCCGGCCGAGCAGGGTGCCGGGCAGGTAGCGGGTGGCGATGTCGCAGCCCGCCATGCGCGGCGGGATGTGCGGCAGCATGCTGTCCTGGAGGGTCTCGGCGACGCTCTCCTGGTAGGTGTACATGCGGGCGTTGTCGAGCACGAGCCCGGCCCGGGCGGCGAGTTCGGCGCCGGTGACCCGGTCCATGTCGTCGAAGAGCTCGCGCTCGGGGTGGCGCAGCAGGATCATGAAGCCGAGCACGACGTTGCGTGCCTTCAGCGGGACGACCAGCATGGAGCGCCCGGTGATCAGCGGCCGGATGTCCCGCTTCTCGAACTGGGAGGCGATGGCGTGGCCCATCCCCTCGCTGATGCGCGGCACCAGGACCGGGTCGCCGCTGGTCATGCACTGGAAGAACGGGGTGTGCGCCGGGAACGGCATGGCCTCGCCGACCGGTACGACGTCGTCCCAGCGGCCGGGTTCGTCGGTGTGCTCGACGGCGACCCGGTGCCACATGGTGGTGGTGTCGGGCACCCCGTCCGGGAACCCCTCGCCGGCGACGACCTGTTCGCGCAGATAGGTGCCGGCGACGTCGGTGAAGCGGGGCACGACGGCTCTGCTGACCTCGACGATGGTCCGGGACAGGTCGAGCGAGGTGCCGATCTTCCCGCTGACCTCGTTGAGGAACTCCAGGCGTTCACGGACGGCCGCGTACTCCAGGTCCTGGCCCTCGTCGTCGGTGAGTTCCTCGGGCACCGGCAGCCCCTGGGCGGCGGCCATGGCGGCGCGCTCGCGGCGGGCCTTGCGCTCGGTGCGCCGGGTGACGCCCCAGTCGGGGGTGACGGGGACCCGGTCGTTCTGGCTGTACTCCAGGATCGGGTAGCCGAGTTCGAGGACCTGGGCGACGATCCGGGCGCTCTCGTCGACGCTCATGCTGGGCAGGATCTCGGGGAGCCTGCGGGCCAGTTCCTCGGCGCCGGGGAAGTCGGTGTGCAGGGCGAAGGCGGGTGCGATGCGCTCGAAGGCCACGTCCTCGTCGCGCTCGGGCCGGCGCAGCCGCTCGGCGTCGGCGGCGAGCACCAGCAGCCGTTCGTCGCCCGGGCCGACCAGCGGGTACGCCCACCAGAGCACATCGGCGCGGTCCCGTCCCGGCACGGTGAGCCGGGCGCGGCCCGCGGCGGGGAAGTTCAGCCGGCCGTCGAGGGAGGACTCCAGGTCGGGACCGAGTCCGTCGTACGCCGCGTAGGCGCCGTACGGGGTGATCTCGTCGTCCTCGGGCAGGGCGCCGGAGACGGGCAGCAGGTCGAGGACGGAGCGGCCGATGGCCTCCTCCTTGGCGGCGCCGAAGAGTTTGCGGGCGCCGCTGCTCCAGTGCGAAACGTCACCGGCGCGGTCGACGACCACCACGGCCAGGGGGATGCGGGCTGACCCGCCGTCCCCAGCTCCGAGGCTGGGAGGTGCGTCCCGCTCGCTGCCATGGTCCATGGCCCAGGCCCTCTCTCCCCACGGCTCCGCAAAGATCTGTGCCGCCCGCCACTACCGTACGGTGGTGGCCGGTTGCGATGTGTGGCAATCCTGGAATTGGTTTCACCCGATCGCACCGGCGCGCAGGTCCGCGCCCCGGAGCGGCGCGCGTTCCCGCCCCGTTCAGTCCTCGTGGCCGAGCTGGAGATCGCGTTCGGTGCGGCCGCCGCCCGCGACCTGGAGCACCGTCGCGACCGGCGGGTAGCCGGCGGCGATGACCGTGTACTCGCCGGAGGAGAGGTCGACGAACCGGAACGTGCCGTCGGCGCCGGTGGTGAGGGTGTCCACGACGTTCCCGGCGGCGTCGAGCAGGGTCACGCGGGCGTCCTCGACGGGCCGCCCGCCGCCGGCCCGGACCGTGCCCTTCAGCACGGCACCGCCCGCGAGTTCGACGTCCTGCCGGGTCTCCCGGGAGGCCTGCACGGTGACCGGCAGGGCGGCCGGGCGGAAGGCGGGCGCGCTGCCGGCGAGGGTGTACTCGCCGGCCACCAGCTCGCTGATGACGTAGCCGCCCTCGCGTCCGCTGCGGACGCTGGCGACGACCTCGCCGTGCACGTTGGTGAGCGTGACGGTGGCGTCGCGCACCGGGGTGCCGTCGGCGGTGAGCACGCTGCCCGCGAGGCGTCCCGCGCCGCCCAGGACGACGTCCAGCTCGACCGGGCGCTCGCCGACGGTGACGGAGACGGCCTGCGGCTGGTGGCCGCCGGCGGCCGCGATCAGGACGTACGCGCCGGGGCCGGGCGTGGACAGGGCGTAGCGGCCGTCCGCGCCGCTGGCGCCCCGGCCGATCTGCCGGCCGACGGCGTCGATGAGGGTGAGGGCCGCGCGCGGCACCACGGTCCCGTCGGGGTGCTGGACCGTGCCGCAGACGGGGATGCCTGCGCCGGGGTACGCGGCGCGTGCCTGCGGGACGGTGGCGGCCGGGGCCACGGAGACCACGGACTCCGTTTCGGCGGTGGGGTGGGACACCAGCGGTTTCTCCTTGAGGAAGCAGGCGATGAGCAGACCGAGGACGAGCACCGGGACCAGGTAGAGGAAGATCCGGGGCATCGCGTCGGCGTAGGCGCGGATGTAGGCGTCGCGCAGGGCCGGGGGCAGCGCGTGGACGAGCTGCGGGGTGAGGGACTCGGGGTCGGGCAGCCGGGCGCCGGTGTGCGCGGGCAGGCGCTCGCGCAGGGCGTCGGTGAGCCGGCCGGCGAAGAGGGTGCCGAAGACGGCGGCGCCGACGCTGCCGCCGATCTGCCGGAAGTAGTTGTTGGCGCTGGTGGCGGTGCCGAGGTCGGTGGGCCGTACGGAGTTCTGCACGGCGAGGACGAGCACGGGCATCACCATGCCGATGCCGGCGCCGAGGACGGCCATCCAGATGCTGTACTGCCAGCGCGGGGTGGTGACTTCGAGGCGGGACAGCAGCCACATGCCGACGGCGGCCAGGGCGCCGCCGAGCACCGGGTAGATCCGGTAGCGCCCGGTGTGGCTGATGAGCTGTCCCGCGGCGACCGAGGCGCCGACGATCCCGCCCATCATGGGCAGCATCAGCAGCCCGGACCCGGTGGCCGAGGCGCCGTCGACCATCTGGAGGAAGGTCGGCAGATAGCTGGCGGCGCCGAACAGCGCGACGCCGATGACCAGTCCGACCAGCCCGGTGACGTTGAAGACGGAGTCCCTGAACAGCCGGAGCGGGATGAGGGGTTCGGCGGCCCGGTGCTCGGCGAGCACGAACAGCAGGGCGGCGGCCAGCGCCCCCGCGCCGAGCCCGAGGACGACCCGTGAGCCCCAGGCGTACTCCGTGCCGCCCCAACTGGTCAGCAGCACCAGGCAGGTGGAGGCGGCGGCGAGCAGCAGCGCGCCCACCACGTCGAACCGGGCCCGCACCCGCGGCCTGGGCAGCTTCAGCACGGCGGTGACGACGGCGAGGGTGACCAGCCCGAAGGGGACGTTGACGTAGAAGCACCAGCGCCAGGAGAGGTGGTCGGTGAAGTAGCCGCCGAGCAGGGGGCCCGCGACGGAGGCGAGGCCGAAGGCGGCGCCGATCAGGCCCATGAAACGGCCGCGCCGCCGGGGCGGCACGATGTCCGCGATGATCGCCTGCACGCCGATCATCAGCCCGCCCGCGCCGACGCCCTGGACGGCCCGGAAGGCGATCAGCTGGTCCATGCTCCGGGCCCGTCCGGCGAGCGCGGAGCCGATCACGAAGACGAGGATCGCGAACTGGAAGACGCCCTTGCGGCCGATGAGGTCGCCGAGCTTGCCGTAGACGGGCAGGCCGACGGTGGCGGTGAGCAGGTAGGCGGTGATCGCCCAGGACATCCGGTCCAGGCCGTGCAGCTCACCGACGATCTTCGGCAGCGCGGTGGCGACGATCATCTGGTCCAGGGCGGCGAGGAGCAGGGCGAGCATCAGCCCGCAGAACACCAACCGGGTGCGGCGCGGGCCGAGTTCGGGAGCGAGGGCGACGGGGGCCGCGGGTGCGTCCACGGGCACCGCGGCCGGTTCCTCGTACTGCACCAGCGTCGTGCCGCCCACGTTCCGCTCCCCTCGTCGCACCTGCGCGCAATCGGCCACCTGTTTCCCGCTCAGGCGACAACTGCGGGCAAGCACGACGAGTTACGGCACGAGACCGGTCGGAAGTGAGATCCACCCGAACCGGTGAGGGGCCAACGCGCCCCGTGCGCGCGGAGGTTACTTCTCGACCTCGGCGGCCAGCTTGTCGAGCACCGCGCCGTAGATCCGGCCCAGGCCCTTGGGGGCGAAGGTCTTCTCGAAGAAGCCGCCGATGCCGCCGGCGCCCTGCCAGGTGGTGTGCACGACGACCTTGGACCTGCCCTCGCCGGCCGGGGTGACCCGCCAGGTGGTGACCATGGAGGAGTTGCGGTCCTTCTCGACCAGTTCGCCGTCGGTGGGCTCGCTGACCTCCAGCAGGCAGTCGCGGACGCGCTTGCTGGTGGCCTGGAGCCGCCAGTGGACGAGGGTGCCCTCACCGTCGCCGCCCTCGCGCACCTCGTACTCGCTGAAGTGCTCGGGCAGCAGCTTCGCGCGCGTGCCGCTGTAGTCGGCGACCGCGTCGAACACGGTCTCCGCGTCCGCGGCGACGACCCGCTCCGTAGTGGCCTCGACCTGCGCCATTGCGTTCCTCCAGCACCTGGGTTCTCGGGACGGTGCCAAGCCAACCACCCCGGCGTCCGGCCGCCCAAATCGGGGTGCCGGAAGCGATCGGAATCGGGGTCCGGCCGGTCTCCGCGGATCGCCCGCACGATCATGGGAACAGATGTTCTATTGTGGGGCGCAGTGCTACCGAGGAGGCGTCAATGCGCTGGGAGAACCTCACCGAGGAGGCCGAACACGGCCGGGCCGGTACCGCGCTGTTCGGCGCGGAGGCGGTGACGACCCGCACCTTCGACACGCCCGAGTTCCGGGGGATCACGTTCCACGAGGTGCGGGCGCGCTCGATCATCAACCAGGTGCCGGGCGCCTCGCGGATGCCCTTCGAATGGACGGTGAACCCCTACCGGGGCTGTTCGCACGCGTGCGTCTACTGCTTCGCCCGCAAGACCCACAGCTATCTGGACCTCGACACCGGGATCGGCTTCGACACCCAGATCGTGGTCAAGGTGAACGCGCCCGAGCTGCTCCGCCGCCAGCTGGGCTCGCGGCGCTGGCCGGGCGACCACATCGCGATGGGCACGAACGTCGACTGCTACCAGCGCGCCGAGGGCCGCTACCGGCTGATGCCGGGGATCATCTCGGCGCTCACCGACCACGCGAACCCGTTCTCGATCCTCACCAAGGGCACCCTGATCCTGCGCGACCTGGAGCTGCTGCGCCGGGCCGCGGACGTCACGGACGTCGGCATCTCGGTCTCCGTCGGCTTCGTCGACCCCGAGCTGTGGCGCACGGTGGAGCCGGGCACCCCGGCCCCCGAGCGCCGGCTCGACGTCGTCCGCGCGCTCACCGGGGCCGGCGTCGGCTGCGGGGTGCTGATGGCGCCGGTGATCCCCTTCCTGGGCGACCACCCGGCCCAACTCCGGGCCACCATACGGGCGATCGCGGCGGCCGGGGCCACCTCGGTCACACCGCTGGTGCTGCATCTGCGGCCCGGCGCCCGCGAGTGGTTCACGAGCTGGCTGGCCGCCCACCACCCGCATCTGGTGCGGCGCTACGAGCGGCTGTACGCCGAGGGCGCCTACGCGCCCAAGTGGTACCAGCGCCGGATCACCCGTCAGGTGCACGACCTGGCCCGGGAGTACGGCATCGGCCCCGCCCGCACCGGAACGCCCCGCCGGATCCCGGCACCGGCCGCCCCGGAACCCGAACTTCCGGAGCCGACCCAACTGACCCTGCTCTGAGGAAGAGCGTCCAGGCCGAAGGCGCTCGGGCGGGGAGCATCCGGGCCGAAGGCGTTCGAGCCGAAGGCGTTCGGGCGCACCTCTCGGACCAATTGGGTCAATAATCGCCAGAATGCGTTCTTCCGCACCCTGTACCCGGGACGATGCGGCGAGGACCGTGACACGTGCGGTCCGCGACCCTCCGTCCTGGGAGGACCCCATGCGAACACGCGCAGCCGTGCTGTGCGCCGCCGCCGCCGTCGTGGCCGGGTCGGTCACCGCCCTGCCCGCGAGCGCCACCACCCGAGCCCCCGTCCAGGTGTCCCCCGTGACCTGGAAGAAGTGCGGCACCACCGACTACCCGGCACTCCAGTGCGGCACGGTCAAGGTGCCCCTCGACCACGCGCGGCCGGACGGCGAACAGATCACCCTCGCCCTGTCCCGCGTCCCGCACACCGCATCCACCTCGCAGGGGCCGCTGCTGGTCAACCCCGGCGGCCCGGGCGGCAGCGGGCTCTCCCTCGCCGGCTTCGTGGCCGCCACGCTCCCCAAGAAGGTGGCCGCGCAGTACGACGTCATCGGCTTCGACCCGCGCGGGGTCGGCAGGAGCAGCCCGGCGATCGACTGCGTGCCCCGCTACTTCAAGCCGGTGCGCCCCGACTCCGTCCCGGCCGGCCCCGCCCTGGAGCAGGCCAACCTCAAGCGCGTGAACTCCTTCGCCGCGGCCTGCGGCAAGAAGTACGCGCGCGTGCTGCCGTACCTGGACACGGTCAGCGCCGCGCAGGACATGGACGCCATCCGGCAGGCCGTGGGCGCGAGCCGGATCAGCTACTTCGGCTACTCGTACGGCACCTACCTGGGCGCGGTCTACGCGAAGCTGCACCCGGACCGGGTCCGCCGCCTGGTCCTGGACTCGATCGTGGACCCGACCGGCGTCTGGTACGAGGACAACCTGAGCCAGGACTACGCGTTCAACGACCGTCACCGTGCCCTGATGGCGTGGATCGCGAAGTACGACTCGACGTACCGGCTCGGCACCGACCCGGAGAAGGTCGAGGCCAAGTGGTACGCGATGCGGGCCGCGCTGGCCAGGAAGCCGGCCGGCGGCAAGGTGGGCGCCTCCGAACTGGAGGACACCTTCATCCCGGGCGGCTACTACGACGGCTACTGGCCCTACCTGGCGGAGGCGTTCTCCGCCTACGTCAACGGCAAGAAGACGGGGGCGCTGGTCCAGGCGTACGAGAACTTCGCCGCCGTCGACGCCTCCGGCGACAACGGCTACAGCGTCTACGCGGCCGTCCAGTGCCGGGACTCCTCCTGGCCGCGTAACTGGGCGAGGTGGCGCGCGGACAACTGGGCGGCGTACGAGAAGGCGCCGTTCATGGTCTGGAACAACGTCTGGTACAACGCGACGTGCCTGTCCTGGCCGACGAGTTCGCTGCGGCCGCCGAACATCGCCAACGGCAAGCTCCCGCCGGTGCTGCTCTTCCAGGCGACGGACGACGCCGCCACCCCGTACGAGGGCGGCGTCACGGTCCACCGGCTGCTGGCGGGTTCCAGCCTGGTCGTGGAGGCGGGCGGCGGCAACCACGGCATCACGCTGAGCGGCAACACCTGCCTGGACAAGTACCTGGCGGCGTATCTGACCGACGGCACGGTCCCGCGCGGTCACGGTGTCGCGGACGCGGTCTGCCCGAAGAGCCCGGACCCCAAGCCCCTGACCACGAAGACGGCCTCGACGTCGTCCCGCGGCTCGGCCCTGCACGGACTGCTGGGCTTCCGCCGCTGAGCGACGGGCTCCACGGCCCCGGTGACCCGGCTCCCCCGGACCACCGGGGCCGTCCCCTGTCCGGGAAGCCGTCCCCTGTCCCGGGGCCGTTCCCTGTCCGGGGCCCGGGTGTCAGCGGGGTCTGGGGATCCGGGCCAGGGCCTGGACGGCCGCCTCGGCCAGGGGCGGGTGGGCCAGCGCCTCGTTGAGGACGCGGCGGGCGCGCGGGTCGGCGAGGGCGCCGAGCCCCTCCACACAGGCGAGGGCGACCTTGCGGTAGGGGTCGTGGGGGCGCAGCCGGCGCTCCAGGGTGGTGATGAGGGCCGGGACGGACTCCGGGGCCCGCAGCTCGACCAGCAGGCGGACCGGGTGCAGGGCGTAGGCGACGCGCAGTTCGTTGGTGGCGAGGGCGGCGGCCGCCCGGGCGGTGCGCGGGTCCCGGAGCCGGGCGAGGGCCCGGGCCGCCGAGGCGCAGCGCGGCGGGTCGCGGTGGTTGAGGAGGAGCACCAGGGTCTCGAAGGCCCGCCGGTCGCCCGCCGTGCCCAGCCGGAACGCGGCCAGCTCCCGGGCCCACAGGGGCTGTCCGGCGACGGTGAGGACGTCCGCCAGGTCGTCGTGGTCCTCGGTGGCCAGGAGCCGGTCGTAGGCGGCCGTTCCCTGCGCTTCCTGGCGGAGACGCTCCGTGAGTGATCGCAACTCTTCGTCCACGAAGCCCAGCGTAGAGGGGTTGCCCGGACGGAGGGACGTACATCACAAAGTCGGGGGGCTGGCGCGCTCGTTACCGGCCGGTTAAGCTCAATCGAGCGAGTCACCCACTCGCGCTACCGCTCACATCGGTTTGGTGACGCAGCCGCCGTGAGCGTCAAGGTCGGTTCGGTACCCCGGTACCGCAGTACGGCCGGGCTCGGGACAGGGCCGGTCGGAAATCGCCGTCGGCGGGCGTGTGCGCGCCCGGTCCACCGGCACCGGGCGTGTGCGCCAGAAGCCCGGAACCACCCGCATGCACGCAGCACTTCTCCGCACCCGGTGCGCCTCCTTCGGCGTACCCGGGCGCGTTTCCAGTCGTCACCCTCATTCCTGGAGTCCCGCGATGGCCGCTCCCCAGTCCGACCCTTCCCTGTCCCCGCTCAGGACCGTCGCCGTCGTCGGCCTCGGCACCATGGGCACCGGTATCACCGAGGTCCTCGCGAAGGCCGGCCGCGAGGTGATCGGCATCGACGTCAGCGAGGCCCAGGCCGCCCGGTCCCTCGCCGCGCTGGAGACGGCCACCACGCGTGCCGTGGCCCGCGGCAGGCTGACCGAGCGGCAGCGCGCCGACGCGCTCGCCCGGGTCCGCACCGGGACCGACCTCTCGGCCGCGGCCGACGCCGACCTCGTCATCGAGGTGGTCCCGGAGTCGTACGACATCAAGCACCAGGTCTTCCGTGAGCTGGACCGGATCGTGCGCCCGCAGACGATCCTGGCCACCGGCACCAACGCGCTCTCCGTGACCCGGCTGGCCGCCGACTCGGCCCGTCCCGAGCGCGTCCTCGGCCTGCACTTCTTCAACCCCGCCCCGGCGATGAAGCTGGTCGAGGTGGTCTCCTCGGTGCTGACCGCGCCGAACGCCGTCGCCGCCGTCACGGACCTCGCCGTCGAACTGGGCAAGGAGCCGGTCGCGGTCGGCGACCGCCCCGGGTTCGTCGCGGACGGGCTGCTGTTCGGCTACCTCAACCAGGCCGCCGCCATGTACGAGGCCAGGTACGCCTCCCGCGAGGACATCGACGCGGCCATGCGGCTCGGCTGCGGCCTGCCCATGGGCCCCCTCGCCCTGCTCGACCTGATCGGCATCGACACCGCGCGCACGGTGCTGGAGGCGATGTACGCCGAGTCCCGCGACCGCCTGCACGCGCCGGCCCCGATCCTCAAGCAGCTCAGCGAGGCGGGCCTGACCGGCCGCAAGTCCGGGCGCGGCTTCTACGCCTACGAGGCCCCGGGCAGCGCCGCGGTCGTCCGGGACGCGCAGACCCCGCGGGACGGCGCCGCGCCCGGCCAGGGCCGTACGGTCCGCTCGGTGGGCGTCGCCGGCTCCGGCACCATGGCCTCCGGCATCGCCGAGGTCTTCGCCAAGGCGGGGTACGAGGTCGTCCTCGCCGCCCGCAGCGAGGAGAAGGCGCAGGCCGCCAGGGCCCGCGTCGGCAAGTCCCTGGACCGTTCGGTCGGCAAGGGGCGGATGACCGCCGAGGCCGCCGCCCGGACCCTGGACCTGATCACCCCGGCCGGTTCCTACGACGCCTTCGCGGACGTCGACCTGGCCGTCGAGGCGGTCGCCGAGGACCTGGAGGTCAAGCGGCAGCTGTTCCAGGCGCTGGACAAGGTCTGCAAGCCGGGCGCGGTCCTGGCCACCACGACGTCCTCGCTGCCGGTCGTCGCGTGCGCCCGCGCCACCTCGCGTCCGCAGGACGTGATCGGGATGCACTTCTTCAACCCGGCGCCGGCCATGAAGCTGGTCGAGGTGGTCCGGACCGTGCTGACCGCCGAGGACGTCCACGCCACCGTCCGCGAGGTCTGCGTGAAGATCCGCAAGCACGCCGTCGACTGCGGCGACCGGGCCGGTTTCATCGTGAACGCGCTGCTGTTCCCGTACCTCAACAACGCGATCAAGATGGTCGAGGAGCACTACGCGTCGCTGGACGACATCGACGCGGCGATGAAGCTGGGCGGCGGATACCCGATGGGTCCGTTCGAACTGCTGGACGTGGTCGGCCTGGACGTCTCGCTCGCGATCGAGAAGGTCCTGCACCGGGAGTTCCGCGACCCGGGGCTGGCGCCCGCGCCGCTCCTGGAGCACCTGGTGGCCGCGGGTTGCCTCGGCCGCAAGACCGGCCGCGGCTTCCGCGAATATGCCCGCCGCTGACGGCGTCGGCGACTGGTTCCGGGACGAGAAGGACTGGGGCGGGCTGCTCGGCCCCACCGGGACTCCCCCGCCCGCGGCGGGCGGGGGAGAACCCGTGCATGCGCATCAAGCTGCGCACATGCAGTACGTTCGGGTCATGTCCCAGCCCGCCAAGTCCTCACGTACCCCAGCCCCGCCCGACGCGCCGGAGAGCGCCGCGGGCAGCCGCGCGGCGGCCCAGCGGCTCAAGATGCGCCGAGAACTGGCGGCCGCCGCGATGGAGCTCTTCGCGACGAAGGGGTACGAGGCGACCACCGTCGACGAAATCGCGGCCGCGGCCGGGGTCGCCCGCCGCACCTTCTTCCGTCACTTCCGCTCCAAGGAAGAGGCGATCTTCCCGGACCACGACGACACCCTGATCCGGGCCGAGGCGGTGCTCAACGCGGCGCCGGCCCATGAGCACCCGCTCGACACGGTGTGCCGTGGCATCAAGGAAGTCATGAAGATGTACGCGGCGCGGCCGGAGATCTCCGTCGCCCGCTACAAGCTCACGCGTGAGGTGCCCACCCTCCGCGAGGCCGAGATCGCGTCGGTGGCCCGCTACGAGCGGCTCTTCACCCGCTACCTCCTCGGCCACTTCGACGAGCACGCCCACGCGGACGACGCGAACGACGACCCGCTGCTGGCCGAGGTCGCGGCGTCGGCGGTGGTCACCGCCCACAACCACGTGCTGCGGCGGTGGCTGCGGGCGGGCGGGCAGGGGGACGTGGAGACGCAGCTGGACCACGCGTTCGCGATCGTGCGGAAGACCTTCGGGGACGGCATCGGCGCGGGCCGCGAGACGCCGCCGCGCCCGGCCCCCGCCTCCGTGGCCTCGCAGGGCGAGGTGCTCGTGACGGTGGCCCGCACGGACGCCCCGCTGGACGAGGTCATGCGCACGATCGAGCAGGCGCTCAAGGAGCGCTGAGCCACCCTCCGGGAGTGCCCTCGGACACTCCGCCGCTGTGACGACGGCCACCCGCCCGGGTGGCCGTTTTGGCATGTCGGAGCACCTTTTCAGGCGCCTTCACGAGGCCGTTCGATCGATCATCGCTCATTTGTTGCGTAAAGATTTCACCTGAGAGCAAGTTCTGGCACTCGGTGCCTTGCTCCCTGGCACGCGGTGTCATACGTTGAGGGTGTCCGGCCTGTCCCGGCGAACCCACCCGTTCGCCCGCCGGACGCCTGCGTCACAGGCAACCTCCCGCGCCACAAAGCGCTGCCGAAGCACCGCCCCGCCGAACCGACGGCACCTTTCCCGAAACCCTCAGCAGCACCGACGCAACCCTCAGCGCCCCTTCCCTCGGGGGCGCGTATCGCCGGAGGCAACACCGTGACCACTCAGGCCATTCTGGACGCGATCCAGTCGCCGGACTCGACGCCGGCCGACTTCGCGGCCCTCCCGCTCCCCGAGTCGTACCGCGCGATCACCGTGCACAAGGACGAGACGGAGATGTTCGCGGGCCTGGAGACCCGCGACAAGGACCCGCGCAAGTCGATCCACCTCGACGAGGTCGCCCTGCCCGAGCTGGGCCCGGGCGAGGCCCTGGTCGCCGTCATGGCGTCGAGCGTCAACTACAACTCGGTCTGGACCTCGATCTTCGAGCCGCTGTCCACCTTCGGCTTCCTGGAGCGCTACGGCCGCCTCAGCGAGCTGACCAGGCGGCACGACCTGCCGTACCACGTCATCGGCTCCGACCTCGCGGGCGTCGTGCTGCGCACCGGCCCCGGCGTGAACGCCTGGAAGCCCGGTGACGAGGTCGTCGCGCACTGCCTCAGCGTGGAGCTGGAGTCGAGCGACGGGCACAACGACACCATGCTCGACCCCGAGCAGCGCATCTGGGGCTTCGAGACCAACTTCGGCGGGCTCGCCGAGGTCGCGCTCGTCAAGTCCAACCAGCTGATGCCGAAGCCGAACCACCTCAGCTGGGAGGAGGCCGCCGCCCCCGGCCTGGTCAACTCCACCGCCTACCGCCAGCTGGTCTCCCGCAACGGCGCCGGCATGAAGCAGGGCGACAACGTGCTCATCTGGGGCGCGAGCGGCGGACTGGGCTCGTACGCCACGCAGTTCGCGCTGGCGGGCGGCGCCAACCCCATCTGTGTCGTCTCCTCGCCGCAGAAGGCGGACATCTGCCGGGCGATGGGTGCCGAGGCGATCATCGACCGCAACGCCGAGGACTACAAGTTCTGGAAGAACGAGCGGGAGCAGGACCCGCGCGAGTGGAAGCGCTTCGGCAAGCGCATCCGTGAGTTCACCGGCGGCGAGGACATCGACATCGTCTTCGAGCACCCCGGCCGCGAGACCTTCGGCGCCTCCGTCTTCGTCACCCGCAAGGGCGGCACCATCACCACCTGCGCCTCCACCTCGGGCTATATGCACGAGTACGACAACCGCTACCTGTGGATGTCCCTGAAGCGGATCATCGGCTCGCACTTCGCCAACTACCGCGAGGCCTGGGAGGCCAACCGGCTGATCGCGAAGGGCAGGATCCACCCCACGCTGTCGAAGGTCTACTCCCTGGAGGAGACCGGCCAGGCCGCCTACGACGTGCACCGCAACCTCCACCAGGGCAAGGTCGGCGTCCTGTGCCTGGCCCCCGAGGAAGGCCTCGGCGTGCGCGACGAGGAGATGCGCGCCAAGCACCTCGACGCCATCAACCGCTTCCGCAACATCTGAGACACCCGGGGGCACAGATGACTGAGCGTCAGATCGCCGACGGGGCACGTGCGAAGGACCGGCCGTGGCTCATGCGCACGTACGCCGGGCACTCCACGGCCGAGGCGTCCAACGAGCTGTACCGGCGCAACCTCGCCAAGGGCCAGACGGGTCTGTCGGTGGCGTTCGACCTGCCGACGCAGACCGGCTACGACCCCGACCACGTCCTCGCCCGCGGCGAGGTCGGCCGGGTGGGCGTGCCCGTCTCGCACCTCGGTGACATGCGCCGGCTGTTCCAGGACATCCCCCTGGAGCAGATGAACACCTCGATGACGATCAACGCCACCGCCATGTGGCTGCTGGCGCTCTACCAGGTCGTCGCGGAGGAGCAGGGCGCGGACATCACCAGGCTCCAGGGCACGACCCAGAACGACATCGTCAAGGAGTACCTGTCCCGGGGGACGCACGTCTTCCCGCCGGGGCCGAGCCTCCGGCTGACGACGGACATGATCGCGTACACGGTCTCCCACATCCCGAAGTGGAACCCGATCAACATCTGCAGCTACCACCTGCAGGAGGCGGGCGCCACGCCGGTCCAGGAGATCGCGTACGCGATGTCGACGGCGATCGCGGTCCTCGACGCCGTGCGCGACTCCGGCCAGGTGCCCGCCGAGAAGTTCGGTGACGTCGTCGCCCGTATCTCCTTCTTCGTGAACGCGGGCGTCCGCTTCGTCGAGGAGATGTGCAAGATGCGCGCGTTCGGCCGCATCTGGGACCGGATCACCCGCGAGCGGTACGGCATCGAGGACCCGAAGCAGCGCCGCTTCCGGTACGGCGTCCAGGTCAACTCCCTGGGGCTGACCGAGGCGCAGCCGGAGAACAACGTCCAGCGGATCGTCCTGGAGATGCTGGCCGTGACGCTGTCGAAGGACGCACGCGCGCGTGCCGTGCAGCTGCCGGCCTGGAACGAGGCGCTGGGCCTGCCGACGCCCTGGGACCAGCAGTGGTCGCTGCGCATCCAGCAGGTGCTGGCGCACGAGAGCGACCTGCTGGAGTACGAGGACATCTTCGAGGGCTCGCACGTCATCGAGAAGAAGGTCGCCCAGCTGGTCGCGGACTCCCTCGCGGAGATCGGCCGGATCCAGGAGATGGGCGGCGCGATGGCGGCCGTCGAGTCCGGCTACCTGAAGTCGCAGCTGGTCTCCTCGCACGCCGAGCGGCGGGCCCGGATCGAGTCGGGCCAGGAGAAGATCGTCGGTGTCAACGTCTTCGAGACCACCGAGCCGAACCCGCTGACCGCCGACCTGGACACCGCGATCCAGACGGTGGACCCGGCGGTCGAGGCGAGGGTGGTGGCGGCGATCGGGAACTGGCGCGACACGCGCTACCAGCCGCCGTTCAACCACCCGCGGCCCTGCAAGGCCCTGGAGCGGCTGAAGGAGGCCGCCAAGGGCACCGACAACCTCATGGAGGCCACCCTGGAGTGCGCCAGGGCCGGGGTCACGACCGGTGAGTGGGCGGGCGCGCTGCGAGAGGTGTTCGGCGAGTTCCGGGCGCCCACCGGGGTCTCCTCGGCCCCGGTCGCCGTTCCGGCGGAGGCGGGCTCGGCGCTGGCCGAGGTCCGGGCCAGGGTCGACGCCACCGCCCGGGAGCTGGGCAGCGGCAGGCTGCGCTTCCTGGTCGGCAAGCCGGGCCTGGACGGGCACTCCAACGGCGCCGAGCAGATCGCGGTGCGGGCCCGGGACGCCGGCTTCGAGGTGGTCTACCAGGGCATCCGGCTCACCCCCGAGCAGATCGTGGACGCGGCGCTGGCCGAGGACGTGCACGCGGTCGGCCTGTCGATCCTCTCCGGGTCGCACGCCCAGCTGGTCCCGGACGTCCTGGAACGACTCCGTGTGGCCGGTGCCACAGATATACCGGTGATCGCCGGTGGCATCATCCCGAACGGTGATGCCGAACAGCTCAGGGAAGCCGGAGTGGCCGCGGTCTTCACCCCGAAGGACTTCGACATCACCGGAATCATCGGCCGCATCGTCGACGAGATCCGCAAAGCGAACAAGCTCGACCCCCTGGAGGTCCCCGCATGACGACCGTCAACCGTCTCCGCCCGCGGCGCTCGTGCCTGGCAGTACCCGGTTCGAACCCCCGCTTCCTGGAGAAGGCGCAGGGTCTCCCGGCGGACCAGGTCTTCCTCGACCTGGAGGACGCGTGCGCGCCGCTGGCCAAGCCCGGGGCACGGCACACCATCGTGAAGTTCCTGAACGAGGGCGACTGGACCGGCAAGACGCGCGTGGTGCGCGTGAACGACTGGACGACCGAGTGGACGTACCGCGACGTCGTCACGGTCGTCGAGGGCGCCGGGCAGAACCTCGACTGCATCATGCTGCCGAAGGTGCAGACGGCCCAGCAGGTGGTCGCCCTGGACCTGCTGCTGACCCAGATCGAGAAGACCATGGGCTTCGAGGCCGGCAGGATCGGCATCGAGGCGCAGATCGAGAACGCGCAGGGCCTCAACAACGTCAACGAGATCGCGACGGCCTCCCCGCGCGTCGAGACGATCATCTTCGGCCCGGCCGACTTCATGGCGTCCATCAACATGAAGTCGCTGGTCGTGGGCGAGCAGCCGCCCGGCTACCCGGCGGACGCCTACCACTACATCCTGATGAAGATCCTGATGGCCGCCCGCGCCAACAACCTCCAGGCGATCGACGGCCCCTACCTCCAGATCCGCAACGTCGAGGGCTACCGCGAGGTCGCCCGGCGCGCCGCGGCCCTCGGCTTCGACGGCAAGTGGGTGCTGCACCCGGGCCAGGTCGAGGCGTCCAACGAGATCTTCTCGCCGTCGCAGGAGGACTACGACCACGCCGAGCTGATCCTGGACGCGTACGAGTACCACACGTCCGAGGCGGGCGGCAGGAAGGGCTCCGCGATGCTCGGCGACGAGATGATCGACGAGGCCAGCCGCAAGATGGCCCTGGTCGTCTCCGGCAAGGGCCGGGCCGCCGGCATGCAGCGCACCTCGAAGTTCGAGATCCCGGAGGCCTAGGCGATGCAGTTCGGACGCACGTACGAGGAGTTCGAGGTCGGGGCGACGTACAAGCACTGGCCCGGGAAGACGGTCACGGAGTACGACGACCATCTGTTCTGTCTGCTCACGATGAACCACCACCCGCTCCACATGGACACGAACTACGCCGAGAAGACGACGGATTTCGGCAAGAACGTGGTGGTCGGGAACTACATCTACTCCCTTCTGCTCGGCATGTCCGTGCCGGACGTCTCGGGCAAGGCGATCGCCAACCTGGAGATCGAGTCGCTCAAGCACGTGGCGCCGACCTTCCACGGGGACACGATCTACGGCCAGACGACCGTGCTCGACAAGTGGCCCTCGAAGTCGAAGGACGACCGCGGGATCGTCTACGTCGAGACCAAGGGGTACAAGCAGGACGGCACGCTGGTCTGCGTCTTCCGCCGCAAGGTGATGGTGCCGACCAAGACGTACATCAAGGAGCGCGGCGGCGAGCAGCCGGGCCGCCCCGAGCTCAAGGAACAGGGGAAGTAAGCGATGGCTCGTCTCGCCCAGACCGCCGGTCTGACCGACGTCCAGCAGGAGATCCTCTCCACCGTCCGCGACTTCGTGGACAAGGAGATCATCCCGGTCGCCACCGGGCTGGAGCACCGCGACGAGTACCCGCAGGCGATCGTCGACGGTCTCAGGGAGCTCGGCCTCTTCGGCCTGATGATCCCCGAGGAGTACGGCGGCCTGGGCGAGTCCCTCCTGACGTACGCGCTGTGCGTCGAGGAGATCGCCCGGGGCTGGATGTCCGTCTCCGGGATCATCAACACGCACTTCATCGTGGCGTACATGCTCAAGCAGCACGGCACGCAGGAGCAGAAGGACCACTTCCTGCCGCGCATGGCGGCCGGCGACATCCGGGGCGCGTTCTCCATGTCGGAGCCGGCCCTGGGCTCGGACGTGTCGGCGATCACCTCGAAGGCGGTCAGGGACGGCGAGGAGTACGTCCTGAACGGCCAGAAGATGTGGCTGACGAACGGCGGGACGTCGTCGCTCGTGGCCGTCCTGGTGCGTAGTGACGAAGGACTCACCCCCGAAGAGGCGGCCGCGAAGCCCCACAGGTCGATGACGACCTTCCTCGTCGAGAAGGAGCCCGGCTTCGGCGAGGTCCGCCCCGGCCTGACCATCCCGGGCAAGATCGAGAAGATGGGCTACAAGGGCGTCGACACCACCGAGCTGATCATGGACGGCCTGCGCCTTCCGGCCGATCGGGTGCTCGGCGGCGTCACGGGCCGAGGTTTTTACCAAATGATGGACGGAGTGGAGGTCGGCCGCGTCAATGTGGCGGCCCGTGGTTGCGGGGTCGCCCAGCGTGCGTTCGAGCTCGGCGTCCGGTACGCCCAGCAGCGGCACACCTTCGGCAAGGCGATCGCCCAGCACCAGGCCATCCAGTTCAAGCTCGCGGAGATGGCCACCAAGGTCGAGGCCGCGCATGCCATGATGGTCAACGCAGCACGCAAAAAGGACTCCGGGGAACGAAACGACCTGGAGGCCGGGATGGCGAAGTACCTCGCCTCCGAGTACTGCAAGGAGGTCGTGGAGGATGCCTTCCGGATCCACGGCGGCTACGGCTTCTCGAAGGAGTACGAGATCGAACGTCTCTACCGTGAGGCGCCGATGTTGCTGATCGGCGAAGGTACCGCCGAGATCCAGAAAATGATCATCGGGCGCCGGCTGCTCGAAGAGTATCGATTCCAGGGCTGATTGTCCGGGTGCGGGGTGTTTTCTTCGAGAAGAAGATCACACCCCGTCAACGGGCTTCGGCCGCCGACTCGGCTTCCTGGCTTGCCCAGTTGTGGCCCGCGACCGGTACGATCCCCGGAAAGCCGCCGTCCCCCTTTAGAGCGCGGCATCATCCGCTACGAAGGTCATCCATGCCCCACAGCCAAACCTCTGCACATCGAGACAGCCTGGCCGGCGTACGCCTCGCGCGCGGAGCATCGCCGTGGCTTCTCCCGACCGTCGCCACCGCAGCCGTCAGCCTGCTCCGCGCCCGCCGCTCCGGGGCCGCCAAGGCCGTCGCCGTGCCCGCCACCGCGCTCGCGGCGGGCATGCTGTGGTTCTTCCGCGACCCCGAGCGTGAGATCGCCCAGGGCCGTGTCATCTCGCCCGCCGACGGTGTGGTGCAGAGCATCATGCCGTGGAAGGACGGTCGCACCCGCGTCGCGATCTTCATGAGCCCGCTCAACGTGCACGTCAACCGCGCGCCGCTGTCGGGCACGGTGACGTCGGTGGAGCACATCCCCGGTGGCTTCGTTCCCGCCTTCAACAAGGAGAGCGAGAACAACGAGCGCGTAGTCTGGCATTTCGACACCGAACTCGGCGACATCGAGATGATCCAGATCGCCGGCGCGGTGGCCCGTCGCATCGTCCCCTACGTCCCGCAGGGCACGAAGGTCGAGCAGGGCGACCGCATCGGTCTGATCCGCTTCGGCTCGCGCGTCGACATCTACCTGCCCGAGGGCGTGGAGGTCGCGGTCGAGGTCGGGCAGAAGACCGTGGCTGGGGTGACTCGCATTGACCGTGATTGATCCTGAGACCCAGGCGGGCTGGGTGCCCGAGGCAGACGAGATCGGTGACGAAGAGGAGGAGATGCCCCTCTCTCTCCGCCTCTCGATAGCGGACACCCTCACCCTGGGCAACGCGACGTGCGGCTTCATGGCGGTGTACTTCACCACCACCGGCATCCTGATCCCGCACCTCACCGGGGACGACCAGTCGGCCGGCATGGCGCGGCACAGCGCCGCCACCGCGGTCATCCTGATGCTCTGTGCCGCGATCTTCGACCTGTTCGACGGCCTGGTGGCGCGCAAGCTGCGCTCCTCCCCCATGGGCGCCGAGCTGGACAACCTCTCGGACCTGATCAGCTTCGGCCTGGCCCCGGCGTACTTCGTCCTCGTCTACGGCATGGTGGCGGACGACGCGTACCAGAAGGTGGCCGCGGTCGGAGCCGTCGTCGTCCTGCTCGCCGTGGTGCTGAGACTGGCCCGGTTCTCGTGCGTGACGCCGCCGAACGGCATGTTCCAGGGCATGCCGAGCCCCTTCGGGGCGCTGACGGTCGTCTCCATCGTGCTCCTGGAGCTGCCGTTCTTCGCGACGCTGCTCGCGATCCTCGGCACGGCCTGGCTGATGGTCAGCCGCGTCGAGTACCCGAAGCCGCGGGGCCGCCTCGCGGTCGCGATGCTGTCCTGGATCGTGCTCGGGGTCGGCCTCCTGGCGGCCTGGGCGTTCGACGCGCCCGGCGGCCAGCTGCTGCTCCAGACCGGCTGCGCGCTGCAGCTGGTGACCGGCGCGGTGATCCCGCTGTTCGCCACGGCCCGCCGGGTGAACAACTTCCGCGACAACCGCCGCGAGGCCCGGGCAGCCCAGCTGCCCTAGCCCCGACCGCTCCGAAACGGGTGTGGCCCGAGCCTTCGAAGGCTCGGGCCACACCCGTTCTCGCGTTCGAGGACCCCACGCGGGAGCCCTCGCGCGCTCAGCTCAGGAAGTCCCGGGCGATCTGTTCCGCCACCCGTTCCAGGATGGGGCCAGCGTCGGCGATGCACCTGGCGACGTCCGGCTCCTCGGCGGTGAGCGGGTAGGCGCGGCGGATGCCGGCCCGGCCGATCGCCTCCGGCGGCAGCGCGAGGCGGCCGCAGACGGCGACGACCTCCTTGCCGGCGGCGCGCGCGGCCGCGGCCACCCCGGCGGGCGCCTTGCCGTGCAGCGTCTGCTCGTCCAGCGAGCCCTCGCCGGTGATGACGAGGGTCGTCCGCTCCAGCGCGGGCGCGAAGCCGAGCACGTCGAGCATGACGTCGATGCCCGCCCGGAAGCGGGCGCCGAGCAGCAGGGCGCCGTAGCCGATACCGCCGGCGGCGCCCGCGCCGGGCGCGACCGCGTAGTCGTGGGCGCGCGGGCCGACCTCGGCCTCCAGCACCTTGGCGAAGTTGGCCAGCGCCTCGTCCAGGGCCGCCACGTCGTCCGGCGAGGCCCCCTTCTGCGGGCCGTACACCGCGGGCGCGCCCTTCGGGCCGGTCAGCGGGTTGTCGACGTCGCTGGCGAGGACCAGGTCGACGGCGGACAGCCGCGGGTCCAGGCCGGACAGGTCGGCGCGGGCCAGGTCGGCGAGGCCGCCGCCGCCCGGCGGGACCGGCTCGCCGTCCTCGTCCAGGAACCGCGCCCCGAGCGCCGACAGCATCCCGGCGCCGCCGTCGGTCGTGGCGCTGCCGCCGACGCCGAAGACGATGGTGCGGGCGCCCGCGTCCAGCGCGGCCAGCAGCAGTTCGCCGGAGCCGTAGGTGGACGCCGTCAGGGGCGCGAAGACCCCGCGGGGCAGCCGCTGCAATCCGCTGGCCTCGGCCATCTCCACGACCGCGGTGTCGCCGCGCAGCGCGAACGCGGCGGTGACCTCCTGCCCCAGCGGCCCGGCGACTCGTCTCTCGTGGCGTTCGAAACCGGCCGCGACCGCCGCGGCCACCGTGCCGTCCCCGCCGTCCGCCACGGGCAGCGCCTCGACGTCGAGGCCCGGGACGACCCGCCTGAGCCCCGCCGTGACCCGCTCGGCGACCTCGACGGCCGTCAGCGAGCCCTTGAACTTGTCCGCGGCGATGAGCACGCGCTGTGTCACCTGTATCCCCTTGCTCTCCGGGCCCTCGCACGTCAGGGCCAGTCGCGCCGCTGCGACCTTAACCGGAGGAGCCCCTTTCCGTCATGCCCGGACCAAAGCCTGGGAGGCGGCTGGGAGCCGGCTGCGAAAACGGGTAGACCACAGCCATGAGCACCCAGGGCACCGAGCCGTGCGGTCTGGCCGACCGCGTCCTCGGCGGCTGGCTCGGCCGGATCGCGGGCAACATGCTCGGCAAGCCGGTCGAGCGGGGCGACCTGTGGACCCGTGAGCGCATCGACGGCTATCTGCGGCGGGCCGGCGCCCTGCCGCTCACCGACTACCTCCCCGAGCCCGCCGACGAGGCCGACGCGCTCGCGCTGCGCCCCGAGTGGCGGCGGTGCGTGCGCGGCCGGATCCACGGCAGCTGCCGGGACGACGACGTCGACTACGCCGTCCTCGGCCTCGACCTGCTGGAGACCCACGGCTTCGGCTTCAGCACCGAGCAGGTCGGCGAGCTGTGGCTGCTGCGGCTGCCGTACCTCCAGACCTTCACGGCGGAGCGGGCCGCCTACCGCAACCTCGCCAACGGGCTGAAACCGCCGTTGACGGCCACCTACGACAACCCCTACCAGGAGTGGATCGGCGCCCTGATCCGCGCCGACGTCTTCGGCTGGACCTGCCCCGACGACCCGCGCCAGGCCGCCGCGCTGGCCCGCCGGGACGCGGTGCTGTCGCACTCGGGCAACGGGGTGTACGGCGCGATGTGGGCCGCCGCGCTGATCTCGGCGGCGTTCACCGCGGCGACGGTACGGCAGGCGGTCGAGACCGCGCTGACCGTCGTACCGGCGAGCTGCCGGCTCGCGCGGACCGTGCGCCGGGTGGTCTCCCTGCACGAGGCCCGGCTGAGCTGGGAGGAGACCCTCGGCACGGTCTCCGCCGAGACCTCGGGCCTCGGCTGGATCCACACCGTCCCCAACGCGGCCGTCCTCACCGCCGGGCTGCTCTACGGCGACGGCGACTTCACCCGGACCATCGCCCTCACCGTGCGCGGCGGCCTGGACACCGACTCCAACGGCGCGACGGCGGGTTCGGTGGCCGGGGTGCTGACCGGCGCGGCGGCGGTCCCCGCGCAGTGGACGGAGCCGCTGGAGGACACGGTGCGCAGCGCGGTCTTCGGCTTCGACGGGGCCCGGATCAGCGACCTGGCCGAGCGGACCGTACGGCTCGCCAGGACCGGCCCCGGCCCCCTGCTGGCTACGCTTCCAGGATGACCACCACCGATACGTACGCCGCGTACATCGCGAGTCTCCCCCGTGTCCTCGCCGGGGCCGCCGTGCTCTTCCGCGACGCCGGGGGGCGGGTGCTGCTCGTCGAGCCCAACTACCGGGAGGGCTGGGCGCTGCCGGGCGGGACCATCGAGTCCGACGACGGGGAGACCCCGCGCCAGGGCGCCCGCCGGGAGACCCTGGAGGAGATCGGCCTGGACCGGGAGATCGGCCGGCTGCTCACGGTGGACTGGGTGCACGGCACGGGCCGGCCGCCCGTGGTGGCGTACGTGTACGACGGCGGTGTCCTCACCGACGCGGACCTCGGCGCGATCCGGCTCCAGGAGGAGGAACTGCTGAGCTGGCGCCTGGTCGCCCACGACGAACTGACCGCGCACCTCCAGGGCTCCCTGGGACGCCGGGTGGTGGTCGCCCTGGAGGTGCTGACCGCCGGCTCCGGCGCCGCGGAACTGGAGAACGGCCGCCGGGTGGGCTGACCCGCCGGGCGCGGTGCCCCCGGGATATCCGTTCGCCGCGTCCGGACCATCGGCCTAGGCTCGGCCCATGACCAAGCCCCTCGTCGCCATCCTGAGCGGCGCCGGTATCTCGACCGACTCCGGGATCCCCGACTACCGCGGTCCGAACGGGCTGTGGCGCAAGGATCCCGAGGCCGAGAAGCTCGTGACGTACGAGTACTACATGGGCGACCCGGAGATCCGGCGGCGGTCCTGGGAGCTGCGGCGGAAGAACCGGGCGCTTGCGGCGGAGCCGAACGCGGCGCACCGGGCGGTCGTCGAGCTGGAGCGGTCGGGGGTTGCGGTGCGGGTGATCACGCAGAACGTGGACGGGCTGCACCAGCTCGCCGGCATGCCCGCCCGCAAGGTGCTCGAACTGCACGGCAGCGCGCGGAGTTTCGTGTGCACCGGCTGCCACGCCCGGGGGCCGATGGCGGACGCCCTCGCCCGGGTCGAGGCCGGCGAGGACGACCCGCCGTGCCTGGCGTGCGGCGGCATCCTGAAGTCCGCGACCGTCATGTTCGGCGAGCGGCTGGACCCCGTCGTGCTCGGGGAGGCCCTCGCCATCGCCAAGGCCTGCGAGGTCTTCATCGCCGTCGGCAGCAGCCTCCAGGTGCAGCCCGCCGCCGGCCTCGCGGGCGTCGCCGCCGACCACGGCGCCCGGCTGATCATCGTCAACGCCGAGCCGACGCCGTACGACGAACTCGCCGACGAGGTCGTGCGGGAACCCATCGGCACCGCGCTGCCCGAGCTGCTCGGCGGGCTGCGGGCCGGTTAGCGGGGCCGGCCGGAGCGGGCGGTCGGCGGGGCCGGCCCCGAGCGGGCGGTGGGCTGGGACGGCCGGAGGGGGCGGCCCCGAGCGGGCGGTGGGCTGGGACGGCCGGAGGGGGCGGCCCCGAGCGGGCGGTGGGCTGGGACGGCCGGAGGGGGAGCTCAGAAGAGGCCCGCTCCGCGTTCGAAGTCCAGCAGGCGCCGCTTGCGGGACAGGCCGCCGCCGTAGCCGGTCAGGCTGCCGTTGGCGCCGATCACGCGGTGGCAGGGCACGATGACGCCGATCGGGTTCTTGCCGTTGGCGAGGCCCACGGCCCGGGATGCCTGCGGATTGCCGAGCGCCTCGGCCAGTTCGCCGTACGACCGGGTCTCGCCGTAGGGGATCAGGCGCAGCTGCTCCCAGACGGATCGCTGGAACGGGGTGCCGTTCAGGCGCAGTTCGAGGGTGAACTCCTTCAACTCGCCCGCGAAGTAGGCCGTGAGCTGTTCCTCGGTCTCGGTGAAGAGGCCGTCGTCGCGGTGGCCGAAGGTCTCTTCGGGCGGGCGGTGGCGCTGGCCGGTCATGTAGAGGCCGCAGAGGGTGCCGTCCTCGGCGACGAGGGTGAGCGGGCCGTAGGGGCTGTCGGTCACGGTGTGGTTCTTCACGGCAAGCTCCTCATACGGGCAGGAAGTTGATCGGGTGACTGTCGGTCGCCCAGAGGTACTGGACGGCGTACGCGCGCCAGGGGCGCCAGGCCGCGGCGCGGGCGGTGAGGGCGGCCGGGGTGCCGGGCAGGCCCAACTCCTGTGCCGCGCGCCGGATTCCGAGGTCGGTGGGGAGGAAGGCGTCGGGGTCGCCGAGGGCGCGCATGGCGATGACGTCCACGGTCCAGGGGCCGAAGCCGGGGAGGGCGAGGAGTTCGGCGCGGGCCCGGGCCCAGTCGCTGTCCGCTCCCAGATGGAGGGTGCCGTCCGCCAGCCGGCCGACCAGGGTGGTGAAGGTGGTGCGGCGGGTGCGGGGCATCGCCAGCGAGTCGGGGGGTACGTCCGAGAGCGCCTCGGGGGTCGGGAAGAGGTGGGTGAGGCCGCCCTCGGGGTCGTCGACCGGGGTGCCGTGGGCGGTCACCAGCCGGGCCGCGTGGGTGCGGGCGGCGGCCGTGGAGACCTGCTGGCCGAGCACGGCCCGGACCGCGAACTCGGCCTCGTCGACCGTGCGCGGCACCCGCCGTCCCGGCGCCTTGTCCACCAGCGGTGCCAGGAAGGGGTCGGTGCGCAGCTGGTCGTCGACGGCGACCGGGTCGGCGTCGAGGTCGAGCAGGCGGCGGCAGCGGCTGATGGCGACCGGCAGGTCCCGCAGGTCGCTGAGGGTGAGCCGGCAGGCGATGTGGTCGGGCTTCGGGCCGAGCGCGACGATGCCGTGGCCGTACGGCAGCCGCAGGGTCCGCCGGTAGGCGCCGTCCCGCCACTCCTCGACGCCGGGTACGGCGGTGGCCGCGAGGTGGCCGAAGAGGTTGTCCGGGTTGAGGGGCGCGCGGAACGGGAGGCGCAGGGTGAGGACGCCGGGGGCCTGCGTCGCCGACCTGGGGCGGCGGTCGCGCAGCTCGGTCGGCGAGAGGGCGAAGACCTCGCGGACGGTGTCGTTGAAGGTGCGGATCGAGGAGAAGCCGGCCGCGAAGGCGATCTCCGCCATCGGGAGGGCGGTCGTCTCGATCAGCAGGCGCGCGGTCTGGGCGCGCTGGGCCCGGGCCAGGGCCAGCGGTCCGGCGCCGAGTTCGGCGAGCAGCTGGCGTTCGACCTGGCGGGGGCTGTAGCCGAGGCGGGTGGCGAGGCCCGGCACGCCCTCGCGGTCCACGACCCCGTCGGCGATCAGACGCATGGCGCGGGCGACCAGGTCGGCGCGCTGGTTCCACTCCGGGGAGCCGGGGCTGGTGTCGGGGCGGCAGCGCTTGCAGGCCCGGAAGCCGGCCTGCTGGCAGGCGGCCGCGCTCGGGTAGAACGTCATGTTCGCGGGCTTGGGCGGGACCACCGGGCAGCTGGGCCGGCAGTAGATGCGGGTGGTCAGGACGGCGGTGAAGAACCAGCCGTCGAACCGCGCGTCCTTCGACTGCACGGCCCGTACACAGTGCTCTCGGTCGAGGTGCATCCCTTTCTGCATGGATCCAGCATCGGCCACCGGGGGCAGCCGGCGCTGGCGGGAATCCGACACGTAGGTGGGCTGACCTCAGCCCCGAGAAGCCCCAGGGAGCCCCGGAGCCGACTCGGTCGACGTGGTGGTCCGGCCCGGCCGAGGCCGGCCAGCAGCTCAGGCCGCTCGGGCCGCCCGTCGTACCGCCGGCGGGTCGCGGCGCCGGACGTCGGGGGGCGTTGCCATTGCCATTGCCATTGCCATTGCCATTGCCATTGCCGGCCAAGCGGATCATCCACGACATCACGCTCCTCGGTCCGCCGGTACCGCGGCGGTCGCGGAGCTGCGGGCGGCGCACCCGGAGGTGACGGCGGTCGCCGCCTTCGACGACGACCTCGACCTGCGCACCCTGACCGCCCTGCACGACCTGGGGCTGACCCTGGTGGCGTCTGGGGCTCAGGTGACGTCTGGGGCCCGGGTGACGTCTGGGGCCCGGGTGACGTCTGGGGCCCGGGTCGGCTGATTCCGGCTGGTTCCCGGGCCGCGTCGGCGCCGTCGGGGCCTGACGTGCGAGTGCCGGCCGGCACCGTGAGGTCGGTGTCCGGTCGGCGGTCGGCCAGGGGAAGCGCGGGGGCGGGGGCGGGCCGAGGGGGAAGCGCGGGGCGCACCGCCGGTCGACGGTCCCACCGGAGGAGACCCCATCCGGTCTCCTCCGTCGAGGGCGGTGCGCCCCGCGCGGTCAGGCCCGGTCCGCGGTGTCGTCGCGTTGCACGCACAGCGCCCAGATGATGAATCCGGACAGCGCGATCATCACGACGGACCACACCGGGTAGTACGGCAGGGACAGGAAGTTGGCGATGATCACCAGCGCGGCGATGGCCACACCGGCGCCGCGGGCCCAGGCGGCCGGCTGGAAGAGGCCGATGCTGACGACCACGGCGATCACGCCCAGCACCAGGTGGATCCAGCCCCAGCTGGTGAGGTCGAACTTGAAGACGTAGTTGGGCGTCGTGACGAAGACGTCGTCCTGGGCGATCGCCATGATGCCCCGGAACACCGCGAGCAGACCGGCGATCATGAGCATGACGGCGGCGAAGGCTATGAGTCCGCCGGCCCACTGCATCTTGGCGGAGTGCGCGTGCGAGTGGTGCGCGGGGTGTGTCGCGGTCATACGACTGCCTCGATTCGTTCTGGTGGGGTGTGCTCAGTGCCCGTGCGAGGTGGGCACCGAGCCCGAGCCGGAGCGCTCGGCCGGTCCGTGATCGCTCAGGACCAGTGCCTTGGCCCTCCGGAACTCTTCGTCCGAGATGTCGCCGCGGGCCTTCATCTCGGAGAGCTTGGTCAGTTCGTCGACGCTGCTGCCCTTGGCCGGGGCGCTCCGGGCGGTCTCCCTGACGTAGGAGTCGAACGCCTGCTGCTGTTCACGGGCCTGGGCGATCTCCCGCCGTCCCATGCCCTTGCCCCGGGCGATCACGTAGACGAGGACGCCGAGGAAGGGCAGGGCGATGCAGAAGAGCAGCCAGCCCGCCTTGGCCCAGCCGCCCATCGAGTCGTCGCGGAAGATGTCGACGACGATCCGGAACAGCAGGACGAACCACATGACCCACAGGAAGAACCACAGCATGGTCCAGAAGGCGCTCAGCAGCGGATAGTCGTACGCGAGGTAGGTCTGCGCGCTCATTTCTCTCCTCCGTCCACGGCACCGGCCGTCGATCCGGGCTCTGCCGCTTTCAGCGTGCGCACGGCGGGCGGCGAAGGCCTCACCCGTTCCGGGGGATCGTGTACGGGTCGTCCGCCCGCCGTCGCCGTCACCGCCCGGCGGACGCCCGGCGGGGCGGAGTGCGCCACCCCGCCGGGGCCCGGAGTGCGGGACCGCACCGGAGTGCGGGGCCTCGCACCGCCCAGCCTGACCGAACCGGCACGGGCCGCGGGTCACCCACGGCGGGTGATCCCCCGGCGGCCGTGGCGCGCTGGGGTGGGACGAGGACCCGTGTGCCCGGACGCGCGGGCCCCGACCAGGAGGACGCGACATGACCGCACCGAACACCGCCACCTTCGCCCTGTCGTCGGCCGACCGGGCGGCCCACGGGAGGAACGCCCGCGCCCGCGCGCCGCGTTCGGGCCACGGCTTCTTCGAACCCGCGCCGGACCGGCCGGACGTGATCGACGTGCTGGAGCGCCAGTCGGCGACCCGGGTGCCGGAGCTGGTGCCGATCCGGTACGGACGGATGCTCGAATCGCCGTTCCGGTTCTACCGGGGCGCCGCGGCCGTGATGGCGACCGACCTGGGGCCGCTGCCCGACACCGGGCTGCGGGTGCAGCTGTGCGGCGACGCCCATCTGCTGAACTTCCGGCTGCTGGCCTCGCCGGAACGCCATCTGGTCTTCGACATCAACGACTTCGACGAGACCTTCCCCGGACCCTTCGAGTGGGACGTCAAGCGGCTGGCGGCCAGCCTGGTGATCGCGGCCCGCGCCAACGGCTTCGAGGTACGGGAGCAGGACACGGCGGTACGGGCGTGCGTGCGGGCGTACCGGGAGCGGATGCGGGCCTTCGCCGGCATGCGCACGCTGGACATCTGGTACGCGCAGGACGACACCGAGAAGATGCGTGCGCTGCTGTCCTCCTCGATGACCAAGCAGGACCGGCGGCGCACCGCCGAGGCGACCGCGCGGGCCCGTACCCGCACGTACATGCAGGCGTTCGAGAAGCTGACCGGGTTGACCGCCGAGGGGCGGCGGATCACGGCGGACCCGCCGCTGATCGTCCCCCTGCGCGACCTGGAGCCCGGCCCGTCGTCCAGGGACGAGGGCAAGGAGCTGCGGACCGTCCTGGAGGGGTACGCGCGTACGCTGCGTTCCGAGCGGCGGCAGCTGCTGAGCCGCTACCACCTGGCGGACCTGGCGCGGAAGGTGGTGGGCGTGGGCAGCGTGGGCACCCGCTGCTGGATCCTGCTGCTGCTCGGCCGGGACGACGACGATCCGCTGCTGCTGCAGGCCAAGGAGGCCCAGGAGTCGGTGCTGGCCGCGCACACCGGCGGCGAACGGTACGACAACCAGGGCCGCCGGGTGGTCGAGGGGCAGCGGCTGATCCAGACGACCAGCGACATCTTCCTGGGCTGGACCCACGTGGTCGGGTTCGACGGACACGGCCGGGACTTCTACGTACGGCAGCTGCGCGACTGGAAGGGCATCGCCCGCCCGGAGACCTGGCGCCCCGATCTCCTCGACCTCTTCGCCCAGCTGTGCGGAGCCGCCCTGGCCCGCGCCCACGCCCGCTCCGGCGACCCCGTCGCCATCTCCGCGTACCTGGGCGGCACCGACCGCTTCGACCGCGCGCTCACCGCCTTCGCCCAGTCCTACGCGGACCGGAACGAGCAGGACTTCGCCGCCCTCACCCAAGCAGCCCGAACAGGCCGGATCACCGCAGCGGGCCACTGAACCCGCCGGGGGGCCGGGGGTGAACCCGCCGGGGGGCCGGGGGCCGGAAACCGGGGGATGCCGAGAGGCATGGCGGTCTTCCCGGGGCACGGAGATGCTCATCGGAAGCCGCTTCGGACACGGCGAACACGGCGAGCACCGGGGAGCACCGGGGAAGGTAGGGACCCCGAGGCGGGATCGGCGCCCGGCGTCACTCCGGTAGGCGGCGCATCTCCACGACGCGCAGGCCCAGGGAGAGGCAGCGGTTGAGCAGCCCGTAGAGCTGGGCCTCGTCTATGACGGGGCCGAACAGGACCGTCTGGCCGGACATCGTCACGTGTTCCAGTTCCGGGAAGGCCTGGGTGAGCGTGTCCGACATGGTCCCTTCTACGCGGATCTCGTAGCGCATGAGGCGTCTCCCGCCGCGGGCCTGCTGCGGTCTACCTCCGTGATCCTGCGCCGTACCGCGGCCGCCGGCCTCACCCGGGGCAGGTGAACCCGGCCCGCGGCGGCCGGCTCACTCCTTCAGCGCGAGCTTGAAGGCGATGATCACCAGGCCGAGCAGGAGGTTGACCAGCGCGGTGACGCAGACCGGTCCCCAGGCCGCGCCCGCCCGCCGCGCACCCGCCGCCGACCAGCCCACCTGCCCGGCCACGGCGACGCCCACCGCGAGCCAGGCCCCGCCCTCCGGACCGAGCCCGAGCAGCGGGCTGACCGCGACGGCCAGCGCCGGCGGTACCGCGGCCTCGACGATCGGCCACTCCTCCCGGCACACGCTCAGTACGCTCCGGCGGTCCAGCGACCGCTGCGCGAGCCGCGCACCGAACAGGTGGGCGTGCACATGGGCGATCCAGAAGACCAGCCCGGTGAGCAACAGCAGCGCCACCAGCTCCACGCGCGGGAACTCCCCGAGGCCGCCGGCGCCGACCACCACGGACGCGGCGAGCATCGATCCGTAGACGGCACCGGTGTAGTCGGCGTGCCGCACGGGCGCGTGGTGCGTCACGACGGCTCCCACGGTTCGACCGCGGCCCGGTGCACCCGTGCCGTAGGCGCTGTTGGTGCCGTCGGTGCCGTTGGCGCCATCTGTGCCGTCGGTGGCATCGCTGTCGTCGGTGCCATCTGTGCCGTCGGTGCCATCTGTGCCGTCGGTGCCATCGCTGTCGTCGGTCACGGTCAGAGCAGTCCGCGTTCACGGGCCCGGCGGACCGCGTCGCCGCGGCGGCCCACGCCCAGCTTCCGGTAGACGCTCTTCAGGTGCGTCTTGACCGTGTTCACGGAGACGAACAGGTCCGCCGCGATCTCCTGCGTGGACATCATCCGGGCCAGCCGGGTCAGCACCTCGAGCTCGCGCCCGCTGAGTTCCTCGACGACGAGGGCCGGGGGCGGTGCGCCGGTGCCCGGACCGTCGTACGACGCGGGAGCCTCGCCGTGCAGCCAGCCCGCCGCGAGGCTGTGCAGGGACGGGGTGTCCAGGAGCCGCCGGAGCAGGGGTCCGGCGTCCAGGAACGGCCGCCGCAGCCGGTCCTCGCGCGCCTCCAGCAGCGCCCTGGCCAGCAGCTTGCCGGCGGTCGCGGTGTCCCCCGCCTCGGCGGCGGCCCGGGCCCGCACCAGGGTGGCCCGGACCGTGACACCGGGGCCGGCCCGGTCCCCGGCGCGCAGCCGTTCCACCGCCTCGACGGCCTCGACGGCCTCCTCGGACCGGCCGGCGGCGAGCCGGGCCCACGCCACCTCCGCGGCGCACGCGGGCGCGTCATGTCCGGGCATCGCGTCCAGCGCCTCGGCGGCCGTGTCGGGCCGGCCCCCGGCGAGATGGGCGGCCGAGGCGGCAAGGGCCGCGTGGGTCTCGGCCCAGGGGGAGGTCACCTGGGCCGACACGGCCGGGCTGGCGGCGGTCGCGGCGGCCTCCGGGTCGCCGAGGGCCAGTTGCAGGCGTGCCGTCGCCAGCGCACGGCAGGCCTCGGTCACCGGGTCGGGCACGGCAGGGCCGGACTCGGCGGCCTCGTCCAGCAGGGCCCGGGCCCGCCCCAGTTCGTCGCGGTCCACGGCCACGGTGGCCAGCACCAGCTGCCCGAGGCCGGCGCCGGGGAACGGGCGCCCCTCGGGGTGCCGGGTGGCGGCCGCCGCGGCGAGGGCCTCGCTCTCGGCCCGGCCGAGCCAGCCGTCGAGGTAGTCGATCAGCGCCAGGTGCCCGAGGGAGTCCTCCCTGGCCAGCGCGGTCGCCGCGTCGCCGGGACGGTCGACCACCTCGGTCAGGGCGGCGCGGGCCTCGTCGAAGCGCCCGGCCCAGACCCGTGCCGAGCCGAGGTGGGTGAGGAGCAGGGCGGTGAGTTCGGGATGCTTCGCGAGGAGGTCGGCGGGTATCTCGGCGCGCAGCCGGGCGGCGGTGGCCATCGCCTGCTCGGCCCGGCCGGGGGCGCCGGTCAGCCGGGCCGCCAGGGATTCCAGCAGTACACAGCTGAGCCGGCTCACGGCGGGGGCGCCCGGGGGCAGGTTCCGCTCGGCCTGGCCGAGGTGGGCCAGCCCGTGGTCGAGATCGTGTGCGGACAGCTCGCGGGCGGCCCGGACCAGGTCCGCCGCCGTCCCGGCGACCTGCGGACCCATCCGGGAGAACAGTTCGGCCAGGTGGTCGGTGCGCAGGCCGGTGAAGAGCTGGCCGATCGCGAGGTCGTCGACGAGGGCGCCCGCGGTGAACTCCCAGTCGCCCGCGGCCGCGCCGTGCGCCAGCGCCTCCGAGACGGCCCCGGAGTCGCGCAGCCAGCGCGCGGCACGCCGGTGCAGTTCGGGTTCCAGGCCCGGGTGGCGCGCCCGCAGGTGGACCCGGAGGATCTCGCCGAACAGCGGGTGCAGCCGGTACCAGGAGTGGCCGAGGTCCTCGACGAACGCGTTCTGCCGGCACAGTCCGTCGAGGTGCGGCTCGGCTCCCGGCCGGCCGGTCAGGGTCTCGGCCAGTTCGGGGCAGAACCGGTCCAGGACGCTGACCCGCAGCAGCAGGTCCTGGGTCTCGTCCGGCTGCCGTCTGAGCACCTCGGCGAGGAGGAAGTCGGCGATGGTGCTGTGTCCGGCCTCGAACTCCTTCAGGTACGTGTGCGGGTCCGCGCTCTGCTGCGCCGCCAGCGCGCTCAGCCGCAGTCCGGCCGCCCAGCCCCGGGTGCGTTCCACCAGGGCACGGGCGTCCTGTGTGGACAGTTCCATGCCGTGCAGGGCGAGCAGGTCGGCGGCCTCCTCGGGGGTGAAGGCCAGCTCGTCGTTCCGGATCTCGGTCATGGCGCCCTGCGCGCGGTAGCGGTGCAGGGGCAGCAGGGGTTCGGTGCGGGTCACCAGGACGAGCCGCAGGCCCCGTCCGGCGTGGTGCAGGACGAATTCGAGCTGCTCGGCGGTCTGCGGCGCGGCCAGCCGGTCGAACTCGTCGAGGACGAGGACGGTGGGCCGCTCGCGTCCGTTCAGCTCGTCGGCGACGCGGGCGAGCAGGCGCTGGTCGACCCTGCCGACGTCCCAGGGGCCGGCGACTCCGGTGGGCAGCGGGACGCCCGCCGAGTGCAGGGCGCGCAGGACGTAGGCCCAGAACATGCCGGGCCCCTGGTCGCCGGCCTCGTTGGTGAGCCAGGCGACCGGCCTGCGGAGCCGGGCCGCCCAGTCGGCGACGAGGAGGGTCTTGCCGGCGCCGGCCGCGCCGTTGACCATCGTCAGCGGGGTGTCCAGGGCCCGGTCGAGGTGGGCGGTGAGCCTGGTCCTGCGGACGAAGGTGGCCGGCCGGGCCGGCACGGCGAACCGCGTGCGCAGGAAAGGCTCCCCCAGCGGATCGGCGTACTCGTCGGCCGGTCCCCGTGTGCTGTCGTCCTTCACGGCCACAGAGATCACCACCCGTGTCCGGATCGCTCGGTCGGCGCTTTACCCGATCAGCATCGCAGTGTTGCCGCTCCCCCGCACAACTCGACGGAGTCCCTGGTCAGCGCATGCCTCACACCCGGTGGTCGGGCCGGCCGGGGCCGTCCGGCGCGGTGCCGCCGGCCGCCACCCGGCCTCCCGCCGCCAGCAGGGCGAGCAGGGCCAGGACCGCGAGCAGGACGAGGACCAGGAGCAGGACCGTGAGGACGGTGGGGTGGTTCCAGAGGGCGAAGACCAGGGCGACGACCAGCAGCGCGGTGAGGGTGATCCAGCGGCGTCGGGCCAGGGCCCAGGTGCCCGTCCGGCCCGCGTGGACGTGGTGCGCGGCCGCCCAGCGGGCCGCGGAGTCCGCCGTACGGTCCGAGGTGCCGCGGACGGCGACGGGGAGCCGGCCCGGCCCGACGAAGTACGCGCCGAGGGCGACGACCACGCCCAGGACGACGGCGGTGCGCAGGCTGACCTTCAGGAAGCGCAGCAGGGTGTCGAAGACCGCCGCGGCGGCCGCCTCGGACTGGACCCCGGGCGGCAGGTGGTCCAGGTAGTAGCGGCGGGCGACGACCAGGGCGATCGCGACCACCAGGCAGGCGAAGGCCGCGCCCAGGGCGGTGCGGGCCAGCGCCCGGCGCCGTCCCCGGGCGAGGAACACCCCGGCCGCGCCGAGGAGCACGACGATCACCGGGAACCAGTTGCCGACGATGTCGAGGAGCCGGGCGCCCTTGCGGAACCTGGCCAGTTCGTCGGAGTGGAACAGCACCAGCTGCTTGTTCACCTCGGGGATCTTGTCGGCGGGTTTCAGACCGGCGTCGACCAGGTCCTGCTTGACCTTGTCGACGGCGGTGCCGACGTCCAGGGTGACCGTGCCGTCGCTCACCCCGACGGCTCCGCGCCCCTGCCCCGTGAGGGCGTGCACGACGGCCTGGTGGGCGGCGCGGTTGGCGGTGCGCCACACCTCGGCGAAGGCGTCGCTGCGCACGACCCGGGTGGCGGCCTTGGTCACCGTGTGGTCGATGGCGTCGTCGATCTGCGGGCCCAGGCCCTTCAGCGCGTCGACCGCGCGCGGCGGCAGCCCCTGGGACTGGAACCAGCCCGCGATGTCGGAGGCGACCTCCTTGCCGTCCGCGTGAGCTCCCACGGCCTCGGTGATGCGGTGCACGGCCGCGTCCTGGACGGCGGGTTCGGTCGCCAGCGGGGCCACGGTGGAGACGTACCGGTCGGTGTCGAGGACGATGTCGTGCACCCAGGTCGCGAGCAGGGCGACGGGCACCAGGACGCAGGTGAGCACGATGAGCACGGCGGAGGCGGTGGCGCGCGCGATCCGGCCGGCGGTGTGCCCCGCGTGACCGGGTGTCCCCGACCCGCCGGCGGCGCGGTGCGGGTCCGGGGTCTGCGGAGCGGGCGGCTCGGTCACGGGACCTCCGGCGTGCTGGACGGCTGATCGGCCCCGTACGGCCGGCCAGCCCCGTACGGCTGATCAACCCCATTGCGTCAGCCCGGCCGCCGCGGCGCCCGTCCGGACGGGCCGAACGGGCGACGGCCCCGGGCCCTCAGGAGGCCGGCGCGCCCTGGTCCTGGCGGGGCGGCGGGCTGCCGAGCCGGTCGGCGAGGAACGGTTCCTGGGCGAGGACGGCGCCGACGCACACGCTCACCGTGGCGGCGAGGCAGACCACGATCAGCCAGGACAGGAGCACGAACACCGAGCCCAGGGAGCCGTACTCGGCCAGCGCGTGATTGAGGGCCCGGGGCATGTAGAGCCGGGCGGTCACGGTCAGGGCGGTAAGGGCGAACGCGGTGATCAGCGCGCCCGGGAGCAGGGGTTTCCAGGCGACCGTGCCGCCGAGCAGCAGGTGCTGGGTCCACCACCACAGGCCCGCCTGGGCGGCGAAGGTGACCGGGATGCCCAGCCAGGCCCCGAGGCCGAAGCCGTCGTGCAGGGAGCCCTGCAGGAGCAGCGCGGTGATCCACAGGACGAGCCAGGCCAGCCAGCGCCAGGGGGCGACCCGGACACCGCCGCGGGGGATCTCCCAGGCGCGCTTGCACAGCCGTTGCACGGCCCGGCTGACGGCGGTGGCCGAGATCAGCACCATGAGGCCGCCGATCGCTCCGGTGGTCTGCCGCAGGCTCTCGCTCTGCGGCTGGACCAGCTGCTGGAGCTGTGTGTTGGCCGGTCCGGTCAGGCCGAACACCGAGCGCACCGAGCGGACCAGCTGCTGCTGGATGGTCGGCGGGGCGTAGGCCAGGAACACGAAGAGCAGCGGGACGGCGGTCAGGAAGGACTGCGCGGCCAGCCGGGTGCCGGTGTCGAAGATGTTCACGGACACCATGCGGTCCGCCAGATGGGTGACGACGGGGAACCGTACCTCCGCCCGCCGGTGCGCGGCCTTCGCGGCGGCGATCAGCCGCGCGGTGCGCTCGCGCCAGCCGGACGGCCGGAGCCGAGAGCCGGTGCCCGGCGCCCGCCCGCTGGTCCGCATGGCATCGCTCCTCTCCTGCGTACAGAGTGCGGGGCGAGCGCCCCGGCGGCACCCCGGCGCGCCCCGCCGACCGCGCCCCGGGATGTCGTCCGGGCGGCCCGTGCCTACGCTCGTGATGTGCCGAGCCCCTGGGGGTCGCCGTGGTCCTCGACCTGCTGCTGATCGCGCTGGCCATCACCCTCGAACCGCTGCCGCTGATGGCGTTCGTCCTGGTGGTGGCGTCGGAGCGGGGGGTGTGGAAGGGCCTGGTGTTCATCCTGAGCTGGCTGGCGTGCCTGGCCGTGGTGATCTGCGCCGTCCTGCTGGTGACCGGCGGCAAGCCGCCACCGCCGAGGTCCCCGCCGTCCACCGCCGTCCTCGCCGCCAAGCTGTGCATCGGGGTGTCGCTGATCCTCTACGGCGAACACCGCCGCCGCCGGCGCGGCAGGGCCCGCGCCCACAAGGCCCACAAGGCCCCCGAGTCCGCGCAGCCCGGTCGGGGCACGGGGACCGGTCAGGGCGCTGAGACCGGTCAGGGCACAAAGACCGCTCGGGGCGCTGAGACCGGTCGGGGCGCTGGGTCCTCCGCGTCGCTGACCGGGCAGATGGACCGGGGCACGGTGTGGAGCGCGGCCGGTCTCGCGGTGCTGCTCCAGCCGTGGGGCCTGGTCGCGGCCGGGGCGACGACCGTCGTGGAGGCGGACACCTCGCACCTGGAGAGCTGGCTCGCGCTGTTCGGCTTCTGCGTCCTCGCCACCGCGAGCCTGCTGGCCATCGAGTTGTACGTGGTCTTCTCCCCGGTCGCGGCGCGGGCCCGGCTGCTGCGGCTGCGCGCCTGGCTGGCCGGGCACCAGGAGCAGGCGCTGGTGACGCTGTGCCTGGTGCTGGGCTTCTGGCTGGTGGGCAAGAGCCTCTACCAGCTGACGAGTTGAGCCCGCACGAGGGCCTCGTCCGGCGGGCGGAAGTGCGGCCCCCGGGCGCCGGTGCTGCAATGGAGGTGCGGGCCGGCGGCCGTCCCCCGGGCGCCCGCGCGCTCTCCCGGCCCGCTCAGGAGGAGTGGTCATGGACAATGTCGAAGACATGGGCCCCGTCGACTACCTGGTGATCGAGTTCCCGGGCAACCGCATGACCGGTGAGGCCTTTCCGCTGCTGGTCGACCTCGCCGACCGCCGTATCGTGCGGATCCTCGACCTCGCCTTCATCCGCAAGGACGCGAACGGTTCGGTCGCCGCGCTGGAGATGCGGGACCTCGGCGACGACGACCGGGCCGACCTGACCGTCTTCGACGGGGCCTCGTCCGGGCTGCTGGACGAGGACGACCTCACCGAGGCGGGCAACGCGCTGGAGCCCGGCAACTCCGCGGCGGTCCTGGTGTACGAGAACCTGTGGGCCGCGCCGCTGGCCCGCGCGCTCCGGCGCAGCGGTGCCGAACTGGTCGCCAGCGGCCGGATCCCGGTGCAGGCCCTGCTGGCCTCCCTGGACGCCGCCGACCCCGATGCCGACAACGGTGCCGGTGGCGACGGGACGACGAACCCGGCCGGCGGCTTCTCGGCCGCCTGAACGGAGATGACCGACCATGCCCGGACTGCTGCGGGGAATCGCGCGTACCGCTGTCGTCGCCGGCACCGCCACGGCGGTGTCCAACCGTGTCTCACGCCGTCAGGGGGGCCGCTGGGCCCAGCAGGAGTACGAGCAGCAGGCGTCCCAGCAGGCCGCCGCCCCGCCGCCTCCGCCCCCGGCGCAGCCCGCGGCCGACGACATGACCGCCAAGATGGACCAGCTCAAGCAGCTGGGCGAGCTGAAGGCGCAGGGCATCCTGACCGACGCGGAGTTCGAGGAGCAGAAGCGCCGGATCCTGGCCTGAGCAGGGGGTTCCGCCGCGGGACCGCCGATCGGGGCGAAGCCGGTCGAGGCGACACCGGCCAGGGCTGCCGGGCGGGGCCCTGCAGGTCGGAGCCACCGGTCCGCTCAGGCCAGTTGCCGGGCGAACGCGTCGTGGGCCCGCTCGTCGAAGAGCACGAACCTGACCTCCTCGACGGCCGTGTCCGCCTCCCGGACCGTCGTCACGGCGATCCGGGCGCCGTCGTCCATCGGCCAGCCGTAGATCCCGGTGGAGACGGCCGGGAACGCGACCGTGCGGGCGCCGAGTTCGTCGGCGCGCCTGAGGGACTCCCGGTAGCAGGAGGCCAGCAGTTCGGAGCGGTCCTCGGTGGTGGAGTGCACGGGTCCGACGGTGTGGATGACCCACCGCGCGTCGAGGTTCCCGGCGGTGGTGGCGACCGCCTGGCCGGTGCGCAGTCCCTTGCCGTAGTGGGAGGCGCGCAGTTTGCGGCACTCCTCCAGGATGGCGGGGCCGCCGCGCCGGTGGATGGCGCCGTCGACGCCCCCGCCGCCGAGCAGCGAGGAGTTCGCCGCGTTGACGATGGCGTCGGCGCTCTGCCGCGTGATGTCGCCCCGGACGAGCGTGATGCGGGTCATGACTGTCTCAGCCTCCTCCACACGGCCTTGGCCGCGTTGTGTCCCGACATGCCGTGCACCCCCGGCCCGGGCGGGGTGGCCGACGAGCAGATGAAGACGGCCGGATGCGGAGTGTCGTACGGGAACAGGGAAAGTCGGGGGCGCAGCAGGGTCTGCAGGCCGCAGACCGCTCCGGTGCCGATGTCGCCGCCGACGTAGTTGGCGTTGCGGGCGGCGAGTTCGGCCGGGCCGGCGGTGGCGCGGGCCAGGACGAGGTCGCGGAACCCGGGCGCGAAGCGCTCCAGTTGACGTTCCATCACGTCGGTGAGGTCGCCGGTCCAGCCGCTGGGGACATGGGCGTAGGCCCAGAAGACGTGCTTGCCCTCGGGGGCGCGGCCCGGGTCCACGACGCTCGGCTGCACGGTGATCATGAACGGGCGGTCGGGCGCGCGGCCCTCGCGGGAGGCGGCGCGCAGCGCGGTGCCGATCTCCGCGCTGTCGGCGCCGATCTGCACGGTCCCGGCGCGGCGGGCCTGGGGTGCCGTCCAGGGGACCGGGCCGTCCAGCGCGTAGTCGATCTTGAAGACGCCGGGGCCGTAGCGGTAGCCCTGGTAGTAGGTGCCGAAGCCGGCGATCCGGGCGAGGGCGGTCGGCGAGGTGTCGAAGATGTACGACCGCGCGGGCGGCAGGTCGTCGAGGCGCTTGACCTCGTAGTCGGTGTGGACGGCTCCGCCGAGGTCCGTGAGGTAGGCGGCGAGGGCGTCGGAGACGGACTGGGATCCGCCCCGGGCCACCGGCCAGCCGCGGGCGTGCGCGGCGAGCGCGAAGACCAGGCCGACGGCGCCGGTCGCGAAGCCGCTGAGCGGGGCCATGACGTGGGCGACCAGACCGGCGAAGAGGGTTCTGGCGGGCTCGTCGCGGAAGCGGCGCAGCAGCAGGGCGGCGGGCGGGAGCCCGGCCAGGCCGAAGCGGGCGAGGGTGACCGGGTCGCGGGGCAGCGCGGTGAGCGGCAGCGACATGAAGTCCCGTACCAGGGTGTCCCACTTGGGCAGGAACGGCTGGACCAGCCTGCGGTAGGTGCCGGCGTCGCGCGGCCCGAAGGAGGCCGCCGTCTCGGCCACGGAGCGGGCCAGTACGGCGGCGCTGCCGTCGGGGAAGGGGTGCGCCATCGGCAGTTCGGCGTGCAGCCACTCCAGGCCGTAGCGCTCCAGGGGCAGGGCGCGGAACGCGGGCGAGTTGATGCCGAGCGGGTGCGCGGCGGAGCACGGGTCGTGCCGGAAGCCGGGGAGCGTCAGCTCCTCGGTGCGGGCGCCGCCGCCCACGGTGTCCCTGGCCTCGAAGAGGGCGACCGAGAAGCCGCGGCGGGCCAGCTCGACGGCGGCCGTCAGGCCGTTCGGACCCGCACCCACCACGACGGCATCGAGCATCGACGGCACCTTGGGACCCCTTCGTCAGCCGATTGGCCACTCGGGTTCAGGATATGCCGCTGGACTGACACCGCCCTCGCTCGGGGTTGCCGCTCGGGGCCACCGCTCGCGGTGGCCGCTCGGCCTACCGCTCCGGGCCCCCGAGGAGGTCCGTCACCCGGCGGGCGGTGGCCGCGTCGCGGGCCGCGGTGAACGGCAGGGCGTTGCCGCCGGTGACGCGGAACGGCTCGCCGGTGCGGGTGAGGTGGGCACCGCCCGCCTCCTCGACCAGCAGCAGCCCGGCGGCGTGGTCCCAGGCGGCCTCCCAGGAGAACGCAGTCGCGTCCAACTCGCCCCGGGCGACGGCGAGATACTCCAGGCCGGCCGAGCCGCAGGGCCGCGGGGCGACTCCGTCGGTCCACAGGGGGAGCAGCGCGCTCTTCTGGGGTTCGGTCGTGTAGTCGGGGTGGGAGGTGGCTATCCGCAGGTCGCGGTCGGGGGCGGGCGCACCGGAGTGGAGCCGGACGCCGTCGAGGAAGGCGCCCTTGCCCTTCGCCGCCGTGGCCAGTTGGTCACGGGCCGGGGCGTAGGTCCAGGAGGCGAGCAGGACGCCCCGGTGGGCGAGCGCGACCAGCGTGCAGAAGCCGTCCTCGCCGCGGACGAACTGGCGGGTGCCGTCGACCGGGTCGACTATCCACACGGGCGCGTCGCCCTGGAGCGCCCCGTAGGTGTCGGGGTCGGCGTGCACCGCTTCCTCGCCGACGACGACGGACCCGGGCAGCAGGGTGCCGAGCACCGTGGTCAGGTACTTCTCGGCGAGGCGGTCGGCGTCCGTGACCAGGTCGTGCGGGCCGCTCTTCTGGTCGACCTCGTGGTCGGAGAGGCTGCGCCAGCGGGGCAGGATCTCGGTGCGGGCGGCGGTGCGGATGGCGTCCTCGACGTCACCGGCGTGCTGGAGGAGAAACTCGTCGATGGTCTCCGTTGCTTCGATCATGCCTCCATGAGAGCACGCGCCACTGACAATCCCCACCACCAGGGTGTACACCCGATGGAATCCGCACGAACACCCGTCGCCACCGCCCCCGGTCCGCCACCGCCCCGCCCGGCCGGGTACCGCGACCGGGTCCCGCGACCGGACAGGAAGGCGTCAGCGGGCAGAGCCCCGTCGCCCCGCGCACCCGTCAGCACGACGCCGGGCGACATCGGCCTCACCGCCCGCCACGCCGACGGCCGCCGGGCACGCCGACGCCACCGGACCGGCGGAGGGAGCGCCACCCCGTCGCCCGCCGGCCCGTCCTGTCAGCGGCCCACCGCGTAGCCCTGCATTCCCCGGGGGTTCGCCGCCGCCGAGAGGAGGGTGGTGCGGGGGTCGCGGGCGACCGCGCAGAGCCGGCCCTCCGACCAGCCGGGGCCGACGGTGACGTCGTGGCCGCGGCGGCGCAGTGCGTCCACCACCGCGGGGTCGAGGCGGGACTCGACGGTCAGGCTGCCGGGGCGGCGCACGCGCGGGTAGAAGGAGCTGGGGAAGCTGTCGTTGTGCCAGTTCGGGGCGTCGATCGCGCCCTGGAGGTCGAGGCCGCCGCGGACCGGGGCGCGCAGCGCGACGGCGAGGAAGAAGTGCAGCTGCCACTGGTCCTGCTGGTCGCCGCCGGGCGTGCCGAAGGCGAGCACCGGGGTCCCCTCGCGCAGCGCGATCGACGGGGTGAGGGTGGTGCGGGGGCGCCGTCCCGGCGTGAGGGAGTTCGGCAGGCCCTCCTCCAGCCAGGCCATCTGGAGCCGGGTGCCGAGCGGGAAGCCCAGTTCCGGGACGACGGGGTTGGACTGGAGCCAGCCGCCGCTGGGCGTGGCCGCGATCATGTTGCCCCAGCGGTCGACGACGTCCAGGTGGCAGGTGTCGCCCCGGGTGCCGCCGTCGGCGGCGACCTGCGCCACGGTCGGCTCACCGGCGCCCAGCGGGTCGAAGGAACCGCTCGCGGCGGCCTCCACGCGCGCGTACCCGGGCAGGCGCGGCACGCGTCCGCCGGGACTGCCGGGCCGCAGCTCCGCGGAGGCCTTGGCGCCGATCAGCGCGCGCCGCCCGGCGTTGTAGGTGTCGGAGAGCAGCTCGGCCAGCGGCACCTCGGCCGCGTCCCCGTACCAGGCCTCGCGGTCGGCCATGGCGAGCTTGCAGCCCTCGACGAGGAGGTGGACGTAGTCGGCGGAGCCGTACTCGGGCAGCTCCGAGGGCTCGGGCGGCAGCAGCGCGAGCTGCTGGAGGAGGGCGGGGCCCTGGCTCCAGGGGCCCGCCTTGCACACGGTCCAGCCGTTCCAGTCGTACGACACCGGACGCTCGTACTCCGCCGACCAGCCGGCCAGGTCGGCGGCGGTGAGGGTGCCGGTGTGCCGCTCGCCGCTGGTGTCCATGGTGGGCCGCGCGGCCTGCCGGACCAGGGCCTCGGCGATGAAGCCGGTGCGCCACACCTCGCGGGCCGCGTCGATCCGGGCCTCCCGGTCCCCGGCGCCGGCGGTCTCGGCGAGCAGCCGCTTCCAGGTGGCGGCGAGGGCGGGGTTGCGCAGCAGTTCACCGGGGCGGGGCGACCGTCCGCCCGGCAGGTAGAGGTCCGCGGAGGAGGTCCACTCGGTCTCGAACAGTCCGCGGACGCTCTCCACCGTGGCGCCGACGTTCTCCACGGGCGCGTGCCCGTGCTCGGCGTAGCCGATGGCGTACCGCAGGACGTCGTCGAGGGGCTTGGTGCCGTGGTCGCGCAGCAGGAGCAGCCAGGCGTCGAAGGCGCCGGGGACGGCCGCGGCCAGCGGGCCGGTGCCGGGGACGAGGTCCAGGCCGAGCCCCCGGTAGTGGGCGACGGCGGCACCGGCCGGGGCCACGCCCTGCCCGCACAGCACCCGCACCTCGCCGCCGGCCGGGGCGAGCAGGATCGGCACCTCCCCGGCGGGCCCGTTGAGGTGGGGTTCGACGACGTGCAGCACGAAGGCACCGGCGACGGCGGCGTCGTACGCGTTGCCGCCGTTCTCCAGGACCGCCATCGCGGACTGCGAGGCGAGCCAGTGGGTGGACGACACCATGCCGAAGGTGCCCTGGAGGGTGGGGCGGGTGGTGAACATACGGGGTCTCACCTCGGTGTTTACGCGCGTCGGACGGTCGAATCAGCACTCAGGGTCGGTCCTGGGGAGAATCTGGGGAGTTTGGACCGGAACTGTCCTCCGCCCGCTCCCCCAACAGGCTATCGATCGCCCTGCGCCCCTTCTTCCCCGCTTCAGGCATGAAGTGCGCATAGTGATCGAGCGTGATGGTCGGCGATGAATGCCCCAACCACTTGGCGAGCGTGACGACCGACTCTCCTGCCTCCAGCACGAGGGACGCGTACGTGTGCCTCAGCACATGGAACCCGTCCTTCGGCGCCGCTTGCCACTGCCAAGGTTTCGCCCCCTTGACACGCGGAGGGATGACACCTGCCCTGGCCAAGGCAGGCTTCCAGATCTCGGTGTTCCACGTGTTGGCGGCGATCGCGTTCCCGTACTTCGTTGTCAGTACGAGGCCGAACTTCCTCCGCTCCCTGTCCAATTCAGGACCGCCCCAGGGAAGCTCGACCTTGTCGCCGGGGTGTGCCCTGGCATACTTCGCCAGCTCGTCAGCCACGGAAAGCGGCATGTCTGCAACGCGGGTTTTGCCACCCTTTGGAAGCGTAAAGTACTTCCGTCCGTTGACTATTTGCACCTGACGTCGGATGTGGAGGATTCCGCGCGCGTGGTCGACATCCTCCATGCTCAGGCCGAAGACTTCGCCCTGGCGCAGACCGCAACCAAGCCCAGGAATTCCCGCTATACGGTGCCTCTGGCTGATCTCATCACGCACCCTCCGAGCCAGCGCCTCAGGCCACGCCTCGCGACGCTCGTCGAGCAGCTTCGGCCATCGGACAGACTTGGACCTCATCGGGTTCCGAGCAAGACGCTTGTCATCAACCGCAGTCTCCGGAACGCTCGACAGCGTCGAGAGGATGCTGCGGGCGTATTGCGGCGAGCACGAGGATTCGAGCTTGACTATGTAGGCACGAAGCTCGGCCGCAGACACCTCGTTCAGCGATACATCACCCAGGTGCGGTATCACGTGTAGCCGAATCCGCTCATTTATACCCTTGCGCGTGTCAGGTCTTCAACCGGAACGTCCTCTGAGGGCTCATAGCGGGGACCGTCCGCCGAACTGCCCGGATGGTCGGGCAGTTCGGTGATCATGGCCTCATATGTCCATCGCCGCCCCGACGCGCCGACCTCCACGAACTCCGCGTCGAGATGCTGCGCTGCGCGTTTGGCCACCACGCTCATGATCGACCGCCCTGGAGGGCTGCTGGCACGGCCAGACCGGTCAGCGCCCGTCCACTGCAGCCGTCGGAGAAGTGCGCTTCGCGCAGGTTCGCCGGGTCGGTCATCTGACCGATGCCGTCAGGTTCCCGCTCAAGCATTCTGCCTTGACCCGATGCCTGAGGAGGAGATCCGATGCCCCGCATCGCCTCATGTAACGTCCTTTTCCGCGAGGTCGCGGATTTCGACGAATTCGCCGCGCACCTGCGCGAAGTGCTCGACCTGGCCGCAGGAGCCGACCTCGTCGTCCTGCCCGAGCTGGTCACCTTCGAGCTGATGACCTCCGTCGACGGCTGGCGCGACGCGAAGGACCTCCAGCCTGCTCTTGAAAGCGTTCGGCACGCCGAGCGGTACAGGGAGTTCGTGGCGGCCGAGGCGGTGGCCCGCCGTCAGTACATTCTGGCCGGCTCCCACCTGGTCCGGACCGCCGGTGGTGCCCTGCTCAACGTTGCGCCGCTGTTCGGGCCCAGCGGAGAGCTGATCCACGAACATGCAAAGACTCACCTCTTTCCGCTCGAGTTCAGCCTCGGGATCGGGGAGGGCGACTCGATGGAGGTCGTCGAGTTGCCGTTCGCGCGGGTGGGCGTGAACGTCTGCTACGAAGCGGAGATCCCCGAATGCGCGGCCTCGCTTGCGGAGCAGGGCGCGCAGGTGATCCTCACTCCCTCGCTGACCCTGAGCGAGGCGGGTTTCTGGCGGGTGCGGCACTGTCTGGCCGCCCGCGCCGTGGAGAACCAGGTGTTCACGGTGCACTCCGGAGTCGCCTCCGCCCCTCGGGGGCCGTGGCCGGGCGCGTGGTCGCGCAGTGCGGTCCTCGGTCCCTGTGACACCGGCTCGCCGGACAACGGCGTACTCGACGAGAGCGCACCGGGCGCCGACTCGGTCGCGATCGCCGATGTGGACCTGGAATGGCTTGCCGAGAACCGCCGTACCGGTGCTGCCACCACCTTCTCCGACCGTCGCCGCCGGGCTCCGTTGCACAGCTCCTGGCCCTCGCACCTGTCCGCACGCTGAACCACCACCGACCGAAAGGGAGCAACATGTCCGACACCCGGCCCACGGTCTGTCTGACCTTCGATTTCGACGCCATATCCGTCTGGCTCGGCACTTTCGGAGTGTCGACGCCGACGTATGTGTCACGGGGCGAGTTCGCCGCCAACGTCGCCACCCCGCGGATCCTGGATCTCCTGGAGCGGGAGGGTGTCACCAGTACCTGGTACATCCCCGGCCTGGACGTCGACACCTATCCCGAGATCTGCAAGCGGATCCGGGACGCCGGCCACGAGATCGGGCACCACGGGTACGCCCACGAGGGACCCACGAGTCTGGAGGAGCCGGCGGAACGCCGCATCCTTGAGCGGGGACTGGAGACCCTCGACTCGGTGCTCGGGGTCCGCCCCACCGGCTACCGGTCACCGGCGTTCGACCTGTCACCGAACAGCACACGCCTGCTGTCGGAGTACGGGTTCGCCTATGACAGCAGCATGATGGCCCAGGACTTCGAGCTCTACCGGTGCCGCACGGGCGATGTGATCCACGCGGACCGGGCGGCGGAGTTCGGACGGGAACTCGACCTTGTCGAAGTGCCCGTCTCCTGGACCCTCGACGACTTTCCGCTGATGGAGTTCGCCTTGGTCCCGCCGATGATCGTGCCCGCCTCGGCGGACGTCGAGGGGCTGGCCAAACGCTGGCTGTCGGACCTCGACTTCATGGCCGAGGAAGTCCCGCACGGGGTCTTCACCCAGACCTTCCATCCGCAGTCGATCGGCCGGGCGGGCCGGATCCGGATCCTGGAACGCATCATCCACCGGGCCAAGGAACACGGCGCACGGTTCAGCACGGTGCAGGACTCGGTCGCCGAGTGGAACGGCCGGCAGCCGGGCGACAAGGCGGTCTCCCGGTGAGCGCCGGACGGGACGGGCGGGTCGCGGGCCGCGTCGCGATCGTCACCGGTGCGGCGGACGGCATCGGTCGCGCCAGCGCCGAGCTGCTCGCCGCCGAGGGCGCCTCGGTCGTGTGCGTGGACATCCAGGGTGACGGGGTCGGCGCCACCGCCGACTCGATCCGGGAGCGCGGCGGCACGGCTCTCGCCGTCACCGCCGACGTCTCCACGGAGGAGGGCACGGCTGAGATGGTCCGGGCCGCCCGGGAGACGTTCGCCGGCCGGCTGGGCACTCCCGAGGAGATCGCCCGAGGGGTGCTCTTCCTCGCCTCCGACGAGTCATCGCTGATGTTCGGTCACGACCTCGTCATGGGCGGCGGCCAGGGACTGGCCGCTTCGGGGGTGGTGTGACCATGACACAGGACACGGACGGCGCCGGGCCGGCGACGGCGGTGGCGCTCGACGGCATCGCGGTGGTCACCGGTGCCGCGGGCGGCATAGGCCTGCGCCTGGTCGGGGGACTGGTCGAGGCGGGGATGAGAGTGGTGGCGGTCGATGCCCGGCCAGGCCCCCTGCACGAGGCCTATGCCGGGGACGAGCGCGTCACTGTTGTGGAGGCCGACGTCGCGGACCCGCAGTCCTATGACGACATCGCCGAACTGCTGAGCCGGTGGCCGGACCCACTGCGCCTGTGGGTCAACGGAGCCGCCGTCTTCGAGGTGACACCCTCACAGGAAGTCCATGCGACGACGTGGGACCGCACGCTGGAAGTGAACGCGCGAGGCGTGTTCCTCGGCTGCCGTACCGCCGCACAGCACATGCCGGAGGGCGGCTCCGTCGTCAACATCAGCTCCGTCGGAGGCTCCATCGTGCGCCCGAATCTGGCCGCCTACAGTGCCTCGAAGGCGGCGGTGGAACACCTCACCCGGGTGCTTGCGGTGGAGTGGGGCCCGCAGGGGATCCGGGTGAACGCCATCGCGCCGGGCTTCATCGACACCGACATGGTCGCCTGGATGCGCGACGACCGTGAACAGCGGGAGATGCAGATGGCCCGGGTCCCGCTCGGGCGACTCGGCACCCCGGACGACGTGCTCGGCGCACTGCTCTACCTGGCATCTCCCGCCGCGGCCTACGTCACCGGCAGCACCCTGGCCGTCGACGGCGGCCTGGCCCATGGCTGAGAGGCGCACGTCCGCACAGCCGAGGCTCTGACGCCGACGTCACCCTCAAAGCGACTGCCGTGCGTGGTGTCCGGCGATCACTCAGGGCACCACGCACGACAGGTCACAAATCGTCCGATATACCGAACAGAGGGGCTGGTAATCTCCCGATATGAGCAGCATCCAGCTGTGGAGGCACCCCCGCTCGGCCCTGGTGACCACAGCCGGGGAGTTGCGTGACCGCCCCCTCGGGTCCGTTCTGCGTCATCGACTCCTGACCGACTACCTGCGTGCGTCCGTGCGACTCGACGGCACCAGGCAGCTCTCCTTCATCTGGGTCGGCGAGCTCGATGCGCAGTCCGCACAGCATCACGCACCGCGCCTGCGCGTCAGACTGCTTGAACGACCCCAGGGCGGCTGGGATGTCGAACTCGAAGAACTCACCAAAGGTGAGCAAGACCTCAGCGTGCGCGAGCTGGAGGTGTTGACTCTGATCGCCTGCGGGCTCACCAATCCAGAGATCGCAGAACGGCTCGCCGTTGCTCGACGCACCATCGCCACCCATATCGAACGAATATTCGAGAAACTGGAAGTGTCCGGACGGGCTGCGGCCGCAGCTCTGGCGACGGACAACCACTTGCTCACGCTGCCACTAGCAGGCCCGGTCGCCGGACTCCCGCCGATCGGAGTGGTCAGACTGGAGAAAGCGGCGCGCAGTAGCGAACGACTACCCCCACGGTCCCGGCGCACTCAGGCCAAGCCGCTCATCGTCGGAGCGGTGTATCCGGCTAACCAGGACGCGCACGTCGATGCCCGCTCGATGGCCCGGGGAGCAGCCCTGGCCATCGAGGAGATCAACAAACGGGGCGGAGTGGGCGGTCGCCGTCTCGAGCACCTATTCGTCGACGCCGATGTGACAAGCGCAGCGTCGGTCCGGGCCGCCGTGGAACAGCTACTACAAAAAGACGTCGACGTCGTGACAGCGAGTTACACGTTCAACCGCAGCACCACCGAGCTGGCAGCCCAGTTCGGCCCCGCGGCGGCAGCGGGCTGTCCGCTCCTTCACCACTCGACATCCGTACGCGCGGCACACCTGGTGGCGGAAGACCCCGTCAGGTTCGGCAGCGTATTCCAGGTCTGCCCGCCGGAGACGTTCTACGGCGTCGGCTTCATACGCACTCTGGCGACCCTGCAGGCGTCGGAGGCTTGGCGGCCCACCTCGCACCGGCTGCTCATCCTGGAGTCGGCCGACCCGAACCTCAGAACGTTCCCTCCGCGAGCGGCAGAGTTGGCCGAAGGGCTGGGCTGGCAGATCACCGTCGTGCCCCTGAACGCCTCGGGACCGGAGTGGGCGTCCTCCGCCCTAGCGGCGGTCCAGTCGGTTGAGCCGGCCGCCGTCATGGTCACGTGCTTCTCGGCCGGGCAGATGACGAAATTTCTGCGCCTCTACGATGCCTCACCCTCCGGTGCGCTGCTCTACACGGTCTACTCACCGTCTGTCGCCGGCTTCCTGGAACAGGCGGGATCGGCCGCGGAGGGGCTGTTCTGGGCAACGGTCACAGGACGCTATCGGGACAGACTCGGCGATTCTTTCGAGCAGAGGTTCCACTCAAGGTTCCATGAGGACCCCGGCATGTCCAGCGCGGGGATTCACTACGACATGGTGCACCTGCTGGCCAACGCCTGGGCCACCTGCGGAGATCCGCGCGACTTCCAGCAGGTCACCGGTCAGCTCCGGCGCTCGATCCATCGAGGCGTGAACGGGGTGTACCAGTTTGACGCACCCGACCAGACGAGCCTCGCCTACCCCGATCAGACGGCCGACCTCTCGATCTCGCAAGCCCATCTCGTCTACCAGATGAGGAACGGCCGACACGAGATCATCGCGCCGTCGCAGTACGCGGGCATCTCGTGCGGGGAACTCACCTCCTCCATCACCGCCGACGGACGTTTGAGCTGGGCTACAACCGTTGTTACCTGACGAACCCCCGGAAGGAGTCCCGAACCTCATTGGCGTTGGTGATGCCCGAGCCGAGGAGAGGAAGCTGTCGGGTCTGAAGCTGCTTCCGCACCGACACGACGAACAGCGGCTTGACCGAGGTCATGCCGTGTCTTGCTGAGATCGAGGCTGATGTGCAGGAGTCTCATTGAGACACGGACAAGGTCTGCCGGGGCCTCGCCGTCGACCCGGCCGAAGCCGCAGCCACGCGTAACCAACCCGATGACTGCCCGGCCGACTCGCTGAAGGGCCCCATCACAGCCACACCCTCACTGCCCGAGACAACCTGGCCTTCTGACAGGAGGAGGCGGGAGATGCGGCGGGTGCCGCCGCCGCCCTCACCGACCTGCTCACCGACTGCGTGCGGATACTAGGCGCCGGCCACCCCAGCACCCTCACCACCCGAAACGAACTGGCCTACTGGCAGAACCGGGTGTCTCACGAACTGGGCTGAGAGGATCACGCGCCCGCTGGCATCGGTTCTGGGGAGCACTGATCAAGCGAGCCGGTGCTCGGTGACTCCCGAAGTCATCGCGATGCGCCATCCGCTGGAACCGGCACGGCCGGGGCGACACCACCGGCATCCGAGGACGTCGGCGCGAGGCGCGCAGGGGGAGCCGGCAGGACTCAGCCTGCCTGCAGGGAGCCTGCGCCCGGCACCTGACAGCCCGTGTCCTGCCGATCGTGCTCGGCGCGCGCGGTCTCCAGCAGCAGCCGCCAAGAGGTCACCGTCGGCCGACGCCGCAGGAGGGCTCGCCGCTCCCGCTCCGTCATCCCGCCCCAGATGCCGTGCTCGATGCGGTGGTCGAGAGCATAGGAAAGACACTCCGTGCGTACCGGACAGCCGGCGCAGACCGCCTTGGCCTGGTTCTGGGCTGCTCCCTCGACGAACAGTTCCTCTGGGTCAGCGCTGCGGCAGACCCCTCGCGCGCCCCACTCCTGATCATCCCCGACCACCCCGACACCGTCCTCTCCCCGGTACGGCCTGCTCCGCTCCCCCGGGCAGGCTCAGTGCCAGAACGCTACGGCAGCCACACCCGTCACGGCACATCGCGGCACACCAGCAACCCTTTTGGGGGAAGGGGGACTTGACAGCAGCCGGACACGATCCGGCACCTGCCTGTGTCACAGACCATGCAGCAGAATGCCGCAGACGCGTGACCTGGAACGGGCCGTGGGCGTTGGGCTGTGGGGCAGGCGCGACCGTCCCCCGCGAACGCCTGCCCGGGGGTGAGGCCGGGCGCGTTGTGCGGCGCAGGGCCTCCCGCGACACGCTGCCGAACGCATGTGTCCGGCCCGTCACCACGGCGGGTGCGCGACGGGCCGGGCAGGGAACGACGGTAGCGGGCGGTGAGGACCGGCCGGGCAGCCGGGGCGCCCGCTGTGTGGGCAGGCGCGGAGACGGGCGGCCGGCCCCAGGGTCACCGGCCGCCGCCTGTCACGCTGTCAGTGGCGGTCGCCGCCGCGGTGGCCCCAGGAAACCTCGTCGATGAAGCGGTCGCGGCCGTTGCCCATGGTCGCGGTGTCGCGATCGTTGTTCCGGTCGCGGCCGACGCCGATGTGGACGCGGACCGTGGCCCGGGCGACGAGGCGGAAGCGGTCGAAGGTGTAGGTGTGGCCGGCCTCGTCGGAGTGTCCAGCCGTCCAGGTTCACCGCCCGGTCGCGCGGGCGGGCGACGGGCTGGCCGACGGCCGCGGCAGGGAGGGCGAGCGCCCCCACGCAGGCGGTGGCCACGGCAGCGACGGCGGTCACACGGCGAGCAGTCACGGAAACGGACACGAGGTCCCCTTCTCGGGGCCGGACATCCACAGCCGCACGACGCGACGTCGCCGGCCAAGGGGTGTGCGGCCGGGTCGGCCGCACACCCGCACCCCGCCTACCCCACCACCGCAAATCGACAAAAAAACCCACCATATGACATATAGCAGATATTTCTGTGACTCTCAGCTGCAACCTGCACGAAGTGCGTGAACATGATGTGCTGACGGCACGCCACACCGCCTCGGCCGGTCACCACACCGCAAACAGCGGGCACTGGACCGCAGTGGGTCACTCCCGCGGGGTTCAGCCGTGACCGCGCGGTCGGGGGCTGTTACGCACTTTCGGGTGAGGTGCTCGCCGCGACGGCGTCCGGGTCAGCCCGGGCGGCAGGGGCGCGGCGGGCGGGGCATTCACGTCGGCGGCCCGGTACCAGCCGTGCGCGTTCAGAGTCCCCTCCTCCCACGCCTCGAACAGGTTCTGCACGGCCCGGGGGCGCGGTCGGGGTCCCGGTGCCAGCGGATAAACGCGGCGGCCTCCAGCCTGGCCCCGTCGCAGACCGAACACAGCTCCATCGTCAGGCCCGTGGGCAGCGGAGCGTTCCAGTAGAGCGTGAGCGCGCCGCCGCAGCGGGAGCAGTAAGGCATCGGGCGGGGCGGGTCGTCGGGGTCGCGGCGCGCGCAGGAGCAGAGCCGGGCGAGTTGGTCGTCGGTGAAGTGGTCGAGGCTGCCATCCCGGCAGGTCGTCGTGGGCGACAAAGCGGTAGGCGACGGTGCGCCGGGCGCGCCGCTCCCCCGGGGTCGTTCCCCGGGCGATCAGCGGGAAGACCGCAGCCTCGTAGAGCGTGATCGTCCGCAGGACGGCCTCCGCGGCCGCCTCCGCCTTCACATCACCCACCACCACGAACCGCTCCAGGAGCGTCACGGGGCGGTAGCAGGGATGGGGGAGTTGCCAGCGAGTGAGGGGGTGTTCGTGCGGGGCGGCCCCGGACGAAAGGACAGCCCGCGGGCGGGTCGGGTCGGGTCGGGTCGGGTCGGGTCGCCAGCGTACGGCGGTGACGGGAGCGGCCGTTCTGGCTTCCGGCGACGGGACGGCGGGGGTCCCGGGAATCTCGGGCGCCTCGGGGGCCTCCGAGGTCAGGGCCAGTCCGGTGGCGGCACTGGCCGAGGTGTCACCCGGCGGTGTCGCCTCCCCGGAGGACCTGAGCGCGGGGGGTGTTATCGGGACTCGACGGCTGTCGGGGGCATCGCCCGCTCTCTCTTCGATCGTGGCCAGGGGAAAACCCTGACGTGGGTCGGCGCTGCCCCGGGGACGACGGGTCCGCCGGCCGTGCCGACCGCCGGTACCGCGGGGACCGACCGGGTATCGGCAACAACTCGGTTTTCGGTCAGGAAAGTTCACCCGCCGCCGGTGGATCGGAGTGGATCGGCCGACGCGGCCTGTCCCGCAGCCCTTCGGGAAGGAGGTCGGGCCGTTCCGTCACCAGTGCCAGCAACTCCTCTTCGCTCATGCCGAGTTCTCCAAGTGCGATCCCGTGGTCCGGGACGAGCTCCCAGGTCGCGTCGGCGGCCGGGGAACGGTACGTCCGTCCCCGGACGTCCTCCTGCCGCACGATGACGGCCGACAACTCGACCGCGGACAGCGATCCGGCAGCTTCCCGCTCCGTCCGCCCGACGGCGACGGCCGGGGCGGCGTTGGCGGTGGGGCGGGCCAAGAGGTACTCGCGGCCCCTCCGGTACAGGACGGGGCCGCCGTCCTCCCCGGGTCCGGCGGCCGGGGTGTGGGAGGTGGCCGTGCCGTCCTCGCCGACGACCGTGACCGGCGTGCCGATGATCTCCGCCGCCTTGAGGGCGGTCTCCCGCTCATGGTCCCGGTCGGCGGGGCGGATCGACGCCGTGGCGTCGAGGACCCGGGCCCGGCGCTCCTCGCTCAGGCCGGGCACCCCCGCGACCAGGGCGGGGCCGAAGCCGTTCCCGTCGGCACCCGGGGGCACCAGCGTGTACCGGGTTCCGTCCGGGGCGGCCAGCTCGGTCCCGGCCCCGGTCACCACGGGACGCCAGCCGGAGGGGTTGTCCGCCCAGGGGGCGGCCGGGTACGCGGGCCGGAGCGGCTCAGCGGATGTCACAGGTGCCGGAGGCTCCGCCGGGTCGGCCGGGTTCCCGGGGGCCGGGACGGGAAGGCGAGGCTGGGGCAGCACCGTGCCGAGGGGAAGGGCCGCCTGGAAACGCCGGTCCGCCAGCCGCACGACCACCCGGCCGGACCCGGCCGTCCCGTCGCCCGTCGCCGCCGGGGCGTACTCGTCGTAGGTGCCGTTCTCGTGGATCACCGTGACGCGGACACCGAAGGTCCGGGCGGCGAGGGCGGGAAGGAGGTCCGCCGCGCCGTGGTCCCCGCCCGCGTCACCGGACACGCCCCCGGGCCGGGTGAGCTGGGCGGCGGCGAGCGCGGCGCGCTGGGCGGCGGTGAGGCGGGCGTGCAGCGGCATCCGGCCGGAGTCGTCGAACTCCCGGCGCTCGGCGGTGCCCTCGGCGAAGTCGACGCCCCCGGAACGGAGTTCGGAGGCGTCGAAGGAGTCCCCGGTGTCGGGCGAGGTGAAGTCGAGCAGGTCGGCGTTGGCGGGGTCGGCCAGCGCGGAGGCGAGCAGGCCGCGCAGCCCCGTGACGGTGGCCGCCCGGTCCGTCATGTCCACCCGGTCGGCCAGGGCGGCGGGGGCCGCCCGGTGCAGCCCCTCGGTCAGCGCGTGCAGGAAGCCGTCCCCGTCGACGGGCACGTCGTAGAGGGCGTACGGCAGGCCCTCGGGGGACTCCAGTACGTCGGTGGTGCCGGCGAGCCGGGTGAAACGCGGCACGGGGGTGGCGGCGGGGGTACCGGTGGCGGCGGCCTGGTGGGTCACGGGCGGGGGTTCGGGCAGGCCTCGGCGGGTCTCCGGTTCTCCGTCGGGGGCCAGTTCGGCGGGCAGGCGGTGCCAGTGGGTGAGCCGGTCGGCCGCCGCCCGCACCCGGTGCAGTTCGGCGGCGGCGTCCTCGGCCGCCGTGAGCAGCGCCGACAGCTCCGTGTCCTGGCGGCCGACGGCGGCCGATCCGGCGGGCGGGGCGGTCTCGCCCAGGGCGCGGCGGCGGGACCAGTACGCCGTGTCGGCGGCAGCCCAGGCCTTGTCGGCCGCGACGACCGCGTCCCAGGCGTCCGCGACCCGCCGCGGGAAGGTGGTGTCGTCGAGCAGGCCCCAGGCGCGGGCGGTCCGTTCGTCGATCACGGCGAGGAGGCGGGCGGAGGTCTCGACGGCGCGGGTGGCGGCGATCCGGCCGAAGACGGTGCGCCGCTCGACGTCGGCGACCCCCAGCCAGTCGGTGGGCAGCGCGAAGACGAAGGCGCGCCCGGTGGTCTTCACGGTGGTCTGGAAGCCGTCGCCGCCGGAACCGGCGGTCCGCTCGCCCCGGACCGCGCCGGGTCCCGCGGCGGCGGCGCTCACCGCGGCGGTGCCGACGGGGGCGGCGTCCAGAACCGGCTGGCCGCCGAGGGCGCCGTCGATCCCGGAGACCTGGCCCGTCGAGACGGACCGGGAGCCGGTGACGCGTTCGGCGGTCTCCATCGCGGAGTCGGCGAAGACGGCGAGGAGTTCGGCGCGGCCGAGGTCGGGCCGGGCGTAGAGGCGGTAGTCGCCGTGGGTGGTGCCGTCCTCGCCGGTCAGCGCAGGCACCCGGTAGCCGTCGGGGCCGCCGCTGTCGGCGAGGAAGGCGGACAGGGCGGCGTCGCCGAGGGCGTTGTCCAGGGCCAGGGCCGACCCGGTGCCCGGCACCGCGAGCCCGGTCCGGCGGGCGACGGCCACCGCGGCGGCCAGCGCGTCCCCGGTCAGCGCGGACCCGGGCCCGCCTGACCCGGGTGCGACCGCCGTACCGCGGGCGGTGGCCAGGGCGAGGGCGGCGGCGTCGCGCAGGGTGCCCAGGCCCTCGATCCGGCGTGGGTGGAAGCCGGCCGCCGGTGTCCGCAGCGGCCCGGTCGTCCCGTCGGGCAGCGGCACCGAGCGCCAGGCGTCGATGGCCGCCCGCGTGGCCGCTCCCGGCGCCCACAGGGTCACCGACGCCACGGGCGGGACGGCCGCTGCGGAAAGGGCCGGGGCAGTGTCCGGGACGGCCGCCGCGGGAAGGGCCGGGGCAGTGTCCGGGACGGCCAGGCTGAGCGGGAGCAGCTCGCGCAGGGTGCCCACGTCGCCGCGCAGGGAGGCGAGTTCGGTGCCGTCGGCCTGTTCGAGACCGAGCGCCAGCGTGTAGCGGGTGCGGGTCACGGCGTACGACTCGCGAGGGATGAAGGTGCGGCGCACGGTGACCGAGCGGGTGCGGGTGGCGGAGTCGGTGCGCGAGCGGGTCCCCGTCCCCGAGTACGGGGTGCGTACTGCGGTCAGGTCGCCCGCGCCCGTGGCGAGCGCGTGGGTCACCGCCGGGCCCGCGGAGCGCCCCGTGGTCCGGGAGGTGGTGTCGGCCTCGGTGGTGGAGGCGATCCGGCTGTCCTCGATCGCCGCGTCGTGGTCGATGCCGTGGAACTCCCGCTCGGCGGGTTCGAGGCGCAGTCGGAGAACCCCGGCCCGGCTGCGCAGCCGGGCCTCGGCGAAGGAACCGCCGAGGCGGGCCCGCGCGGTCGTGCCCGCGGGGTCGGTCAGCTGGTCCAGCAGGGCGCGCAGGGCGCGCGGGGTGACCAGGGCGCGCAGGTGCCGCCGGTCGTCCGCGTCCACCCCGGCGGCCCGCAGTCGCAGGTCGAAGGCCGCCAGTACGGCACCGGCGTCCAGGGAGTTGACGGCGTACGACCCGAAGGGCAGCCGCTGTGACCAGTCGGCGCGCCGCCAGGTCTGCGCGTCGTAGCGCGGTACCTCGCCGAGTCCGTCGTCGAGGAGGCCGAGCCGGTGCGCCGCCTTCAGCGGGAGGTGGGCGAGGTGACCGGCCGGGACGGTGATCCGGAAGCCTTCCGGGGCGCCGGTGGCGAACAGCGCGGCGATCCCGCCGAACGGCCCCGCGGGGGTCACCCGGCCCGCGATGTCGTGCACGGCGTCGGTGCTGACGACGAGTTTGGGGCTGCTGTCATCGAGGTTGGTGTCCGTGGTGACGGTGCGGGTGACCGCCGTGGCGCCGGTGCGCGAGCGGGAGGCGCCGAGCTGGATCCCGGCCAGGGTGACCACGTCGGTCACGCCCCAGGAGGCGAAGTCGCGGGCGCCGAAGTTGAGGCCGACGGCCTGGGCCGTGCCGTCGGCCGACGAGCCGCCGAAGCGCCGGGCCAGGCCGTAGGCGGACTCGCTGCCCATGGGGGCGGCCGGGGCGATCACCTGGGGGTGGGTGAGCCGCAGCCGGTGCCCGACCTCGGCGACCCGGTGGCGGAGCACTCCCGCGGCGAAGAGGTCGAGCCGCCCGCCGAACCCGGTCGTCCGGTCGATGCCGGAGGTCAGGGAGTGCGCCTGGAAGAACCGGGTCAGGGCCTCGTGGGGCAGGGCTCCGGTGCGGGTGAAATGCCAGGACGCGCCGCTGAGCTGGGCGAGGACGTCCTCGGCGGCCCGCGCCAGCCGGTCGGGCGCGGCCACGGCGATCGTCTGCACGAACTCCTCGCCGAAGACACCGGACGCCCGCCCGGCGGCATCGGCGGTCCCGGCCCCGGCGTCGGTGGCGTCACCGGGGCGGCTGTCGCCGTCGGGGGCGGCGGAGTCCGGTGCGGGTTCGTCCGCCAGGACCGCCGCCGCCTGCTCGCGGGTCAGCGCGTACGCCTCCCCCGGGGTGGGGGACGGCTGTCCGGGTGCCTCGGCCGGGGTGTGCGCGTCGGGCACCGCCAACAGCACCCGGCCCACGAGCGGCGCGCCCGCCGCGCCCCCGACCAGGTCGGTGGTGTGCTCGGGACCGCTGCCCAGCACGCCCAGGGAGGCCAGCCGCAGCCCGGTGCGGGCCCGGCTGAAGCGGTGCAGGACCGCGGTCAGGGCGATCCGGTAGCTGTGCAGGTGGGAGGGGCCGGGGCTGGCGGCGAGCTGCTCGGCCGAGGCCGTGCCCCCGAAGAACGTCTCCCGGCCGCCGCCCCATCCGGCGGACGGTCCCAGGATGGCGTGGGTGGGGTTGGGCCCGTCGCCGCGCAGGGACATGCCGAGCCCCACCGTGCCGGAACGGGTCGTGGCGAGGCTGGACTCGGCGCGTTCGGCGCCCGGGTTGCTGCTGCGGAGCATCAGGTCGTTGTCGGTGCCCTCGTAACGCCGCCCAGTGAGCGTGCCGTGGATCCGCAGCGTCACCCGGGTGTGGTGGAACGGGCCGGACGGCGCCTCCAGCGGCACGCTGATCCCGGTCGTGGTGAGGACCGCGAGGTCGGCGGCGAGGGCGTGGTACGAGAGGGCCTCCATGACCCGCAGGGTGTTGCGGAGCGCCATCGCGTGGTCGTGGATCCCGCTCCGGCGGGCCGCGGCGGCGTCGCCCAGTTCCGCGAAGGGCGCCAGCAGCCCGGGGTGCCGTTCGGCGGCGGCCCGCAGCACACCGTCGGTGAACCCGGCGGGCAGCCCCCGGTCCGCGGCGCCGCCACCATCGTGGCCGTCGTCGTGGGTGAAGGCCTCCGTGCGGCTCATGCCCAGCAGGGCGGGCCGGTCGTCGGCGAGATACGCGGGCGGGTGCGGGGGGTTCGCGGCGCGCAGGGCGGTGCCGTCGTCCCACCCGGCCAGGCGGCGGGCCTCGCCGACGGTCATCCGGTCCAGGCTCCAGGTGTCGAACCGGCGCGCCTCGGTCCAGCCGGTCCTGCGGACCAGGACGGTCTTGCGGACCAGGTAGAGCGCCGTGGGCACGCCCTTGGCCCGGCCGACGCTCTTGAGGCCGCCCGACCCGCCGAGCCCGATGCCGTACGTCAGTCCCCGGTCGGCGCCCGCCGAGAGCCCGAGGACGGCGCTGCCCACGGTGCCCAGGGACGCGGCGGGTCCGACGGAGACGCTCGCGCCCCGGGTGACGGCCCGGGACACCGTCCACTCGTTGCCCGCGGTGTGCTGCACGGCGGACCGCAGCTCGACGGCCTGGCTGTCGGAGATCCGTACGGCCTCACCGGGGACGATCCCGTCCACGGCGAACGCCCCGAGCACCGCCCCGGCGGCGTCGGTCAGCACTCCGGTACTGACACCGCCACGGGCCAGGGCGTCCGCCGACCGCTCGAACGCGCCGGTGCCGAAGAACTCGGTGAGCCGCCGGTGGGCGGGGTCCCCGGGCGCGACGCCCAACTCCTCGGCGAGGGCGTCACGGACATGACGGAGCGGGCCGTAGCCCTCGGTGTGCACGAGGCGGTAGTCGGCGCCCGCGTCCATCAGCATCCGCTGCGGGGCCCGGCCGGCCGGGTCCGCCGCACGCGCCGGGCGGGACGCGGGGTCGGCCGTGAGGCTGTCGGGGAGCCGGACCAGCAGGCCGTTACGGACCGCGAGGCCGAGCACCGCGCGGCCATCCAAAGGCGCGCCGGGTCCGGTCACCGTGAACGCGTAGTGGACGTCGGCCAGATGAGGGTGGGAGGGCTCCGAGAAACGCGACTCGACCTGGCCGGTCGTCTGGTCGGCGAGGTCGGCCCGGTGCGCCCGGGTCACCCCGCCGCTGAGAGTGCCGCCCGCGATGCCGCTGAGGGTGCCGGGCGCGGCCAGGTTGACTCCGACCGTGAGCCGGACGCCGGTGCTTGCCGTGCCGCCCCGGGTGGTGCCGACGTCGCCCCGGTGGGCGGTGTCGGTCTTCACCGGGGTGCCCGGCAGGTCCGTGAACCGCTCCCAGCCGCCGTACGGGCGGGTGGTCACCCGCAGGACCAGGGGGGCGCCCGCGGGGCCGAAGGAGGCGGTCTCGTAACCGTCGCCGTGGAAGTCGCGCGGGGTGTCGGCGAGCGCCGCCCGCAGGTCGTCCAGGGCCGCCGCGAGTCCGGGAACGGTCGCGGGGTCGCCGTCGCCGTAGCGGTCGCCGAGCCAGGCGGCGGCCCGGTCCACGGCCAGGTCGGCGCCGGGCAGCCGGACGACGTCGTGCCCGTGACCGGTGCCGTCGGGGCTGCCGGACGGCAGGCCGCCCGAGGAGCCGTCAAGGAAGCCGGTCAGGTGCTCCGGCAGCACCGTGCCGTCGGTGAAACGGACCCGGGCGGAGGCGGGCGATGGCGGGGGCAGGGAGGCGTCCAGGCGGGGCGGACGGTGCAGACGGAGCGCCTCCTCGACGCTCGTGAGGCCGGGGCCCCAGCCGCCGTCGGGAGCGAGGGTGGGGGCGGGGGCGGCTGCCGCGCCTGTGGTGACGGCGGACCGCTCGCCCGCAGGGGCGGACGGGGTGGACCCGACGGGGGCGGACCGGGGGACGGGATGGAGGTCGGCCACCTTGCCGTTCTCCAGCACCACGTCCAGCGTGTGGCCCGCGAGGGTGTGGCGCAGGGTGCGGGGACCGGAGACGTCACCACCGGCGCCGCGCTCCCGGGTCATCGCCTGGTAGGCGGCGAACCGGAGGTCGTCCCCGGTCCAGGCGGCGGGGAAGGCGCCCTCGGGGTAGACGGTGCGCGGCGCGCCCTCGGCCCACACCTCGTCGACATGCCGCCGGAAGACCTCCGTCAGGCGTCGTCCCTCCCCCGCCGGGGCGCCCCGGTCCGCGGGGTCGGGCACGGTGAGCCGCATCTCCTCGTCGGTCGGCAGCGCGAGCGCGTCGGCGAGGGCCGCCAGGGCCTTCGGCGAACCGTCGGTCAGCCAGCCGTCGGCGGGGACTGCGGTGGTTGCGGCAGCGTCAATGTCGATGTCGACCTTGGCATCGACGTCGGCCTCGATGCCGGGGGCGGCGGCCCAGGTGAGGGCGAGGGGCAGGAAGTGTTCGGTGTCCGGGGTCACGCCCAGGGCGAGGGCCAGTCCTTCGAGACTCTGCGTCCGCGCGTCGTCGTCCGCGAACATCCCCGGCCACAGGGGCATGTACAGGGGGGAGTCCCGCTCCTCCGGGTCGGGTTCCAGGGACAGCTTCACGAGGGGAGCGCCCGGAATCCGGCCTATCGGGCCGTAGGCCTCGGCCGCCAGCTCCGTCAGCCGCGCCCAGAGGGCGTCCCGTTCCTCCGGGGACAGGGCCTCGTCGGCGGAGACGGCGACGCGGGCGGTGAAGTGGAGGCCGCGCCGCCCGTCGGCGAACAGCTCGACCCGGTGGGAGAACGGGCTGTGCTGCCACCAGCCGTCCGCGCCCGTCCCCGGTACGGCCATGTCGTCGGTGACGGCGACCGGCGGCTCGGTGGGCCAGTCAGGCCAGGGCTGGTCGGCGGTGGGCCGGTAGACGAGGTGGGTGCCCGCCGTTCCCGGCGCCGGGGGCAGCCCGTCCGGCCCGAGGGAGGCCGGACCGTCCTGGACCAGCCCTTCGACCCAGACACCGTACGGCCCCTGCCCCACCCAGTGGTAGACCCGGCCGTCTCCGTGCGGCCGTACCGACCCGGTGGCGACAGCGTACGCGTGGGCGTACTCGACGGCATCGAGGACGTGGTGGGGCTGCCACTGGCTGGGGAACAAGGTGTGCCGCCCGCCGTCGCGGTGCCGCACCAGCCGGGAGGGGAGCGCGGCCAGGGGGTCGGTGACCTTCACGCCGGGCTCCAGGAGGTACACCTCGGCGCGGAAGGTGCCATTGGAGTGCGGCGCGGCCGGCGGGCCCGTCCACAGCCCGTGGTCGCGCAGGACCACCGCGTCGGCCCACTGGTGGACCCCGGTCCGGGTCCGCCGGTCGCCGAACCGGGCGAGGTCCTCGGCCCGGCGGCCGAAGAGGGGATGGGGGAACCCGGCGTCGGCCTCCGGACCCGCCGGGTCCGCCGGGTCCGCCGGGTCCGCCGGGTCCGCCGGGTCCGCCGGGTCCGCCACAGCTTCCCGGTCCGCCGGGCCCTCGGGGTTGTCGGGGCTGTCGGGGTCCGCGGAGGAAGGGCTCGCGGCCGCGGGGGCCGGGGGCACGTGGCCGGGATCGGGCCCCGGTGCGGGGGCGGTGGGCACCGGCTGGCTGTCGGCGGGCCGGAAGGAGCGGAACACTCCCCCGCTCAGCCGCCCCTCGATCCGCACCCCGGCGTACTCGCCGGCCCAGTCGTAGGCGCCGCGCCCGCTGTCGACCGGGACGACCCCGCCGGTGCGCAGCGCGTGCAGCCAGGCCTGCTCGGCGGCGTACACGGCGTCGTCCTCGGTCCAGTGCGCGGGGAACATCATCTGCTCCCGGTCGTCCCTGGCAGCACGGTCAGCGGCCACGCTGATGTCACCTGCGTCCCGCAGGGTACGCACCGACGCGCTGCCGGGGAGCGGCGCCGACCCCTCGTAGCGGGCCCGGTAGGTGCCGTTGGCGTTCCTGCCGCCCGGCACCGCGACCGGCCGCGCCCGCTGGACGCCGGTGGACGGGGCGAGCAGGGCGCCGACCCCGGTGCCCCGCTGTCCGTGGAGCACCCGGCCCCGCACGTCCAGGGAGAAACGGGCCCGCTCCGGAAGCCCGTCGACACGGGAGCCGCCGGGGGTGGCGGTGCCGGCCGGCTCCGGGCGCGTCGCACGTGGTGAACCGAGCGCGGTCCCGGCGGCGGCGCCGATCTGCCTGAGGTGGCGCGGCGGGACCCAGTCGCGTCCTGCGGCGGCGCCGAGCCCGGCGGCGGAGTCCGCGAAGTCGACCAACTGACGTCCGCGCCCGTCCAGTTGCACGGGCCCGCCCATGAGCGCCTGGTCGTCGTAGACGATCCTGCCGTTGTCCGGGCCCTCCCGGTACTCGTCCTCAAGGCCGAGCAGATGCCCGACCTCGTGCGCCATCACGTTGGCCGGGGTGCGGACGGTCCACCGGTCATGGTCAAAACGGTCGGCGTCCGCCTCCACGGCGACCGTGTGATGGGCGTCCCCGGAATCTCGTACGAAGTCCAGGTCGACCCGCAGCAGGCTCCCGTCAGGCAGCCGGGAGGACGTGTTGAAGTGGGTCTCCACCCCGGCACGGGCCCGCTCGGCCAGCTCACGCACCTGCTCGGGCGTGACCTCCGACCCGTCCTCGGCGCGCTGGATGTCGAAGAGAACCCGAACCACGGCACGGGTCCCGGTGTCCCCGCCCGGCAGCGCATACCGCCGGGCCTCGAACCGCCTGATCCGCAGCGCGTACAGGAAAGATCCCGGCCGCAGGGCCTGCCCCGCGAGCGGCAGCACCTCGGCGCGCGCCGTCTCCACCCCGCCGGGGAACCCCGTCGGATCGAGCGCGGCGAGGCCGTCACCCCACCAGGAACCGGCCGGGGCCACGGCGGCGGGCGGGGTGGTACCGCCGTCGCCGCTGTCCGCGCCTCCGTCCCCGCTGTCCGCGTCCGTGTCCCCGTTTCCGGACAGGTCCTCGCCGTCGGACAGCGTCATGGCCGCCCGACGGAGCTGGACATCACCGGGAACCGGCGGTGGCGGCAACGGGATGTCACCCGGCCCGGGGCCACCCGGGTACGGGGGTGGAGGCAGCAACGCGGGGTCACCCGCACCACCCGGGTAGGGCGGAGGCAGCACATCGCCGGGGTACGCGGGAGGCGGCGGAGGCGGCAGCACATCACCCACCGGATCACCCGGATACGCCGGAGGCGGAGGCAGCACATTCCCCGGGTACGGCGGCGGGGGCGGTGGCGGGGGTTCTGCCGAGAGGCGGGTGAGCGTGCCGTCCGGGAGGCGGGTCGCGAGGATGATGCCGGTGATCCGGTGGTCCCGCACCGTGACGCCCAGCGGGGTGCCGAACAGGTGGCCGAAGTGGGTGACCGTCAGTGGGTCGTCCGGGTCCGGCTCGCTGTACTGGGGGGAGCGGGCGATCCGGAAGGCCCCGGCGTCGAGGAGCACCCGGGTCCACTGCCGGGGGAAGGCGCGCGGGACCGCACGGATGCGCCGGAACGCCGGGTGGAGGCTCAGCTCGGCGGGGCTCTCCAGCTCACGGTCGGCGCCGGGGAGGGAGAGCCGCAGCGGGACGTCCCGTGCCAGCGGATCGGCCAGCTGGAGGGCCGCGCCGACGGCGTCCGGGGCCGCGCCGGGCTCCGGCTGCCAGGCGTCGTCGTCGGGGATCAGGCGGCGGTGGTTCGCCAGGAGCCGGTTCAGTGCCTCAGGTTCGGCGCGGAATCCCGCGAACTCCGCCAGCTGCCGGTCGAGGCGCTCCGGGTCGAGAGCGCCCGACGCGGGAGCGGCGATCACTTGGTGGGCGGTCGCGGGGTCCTGGACGAGTTCCACGCGAAGCCGCACCAGCGGTTCGCCGTCCGCCCTGCGCGGGGAACCGTACGCCCGTTCCGTCTCGGCCAGGAGTGTCCCGGCGAAGCGGTCGGCGTCGGCGCCGGTCAGCCCGGTCACATGGATTCTCCGGACGATCTCGACGCCCAGCTGCCCCTGGTCGAAGAGGACCACCCGCCGGGTGAAGCGCACGACCGCCGTCCTGCCCCGGGTGATCCTCTCCTCGTGCGGGGGTCCGGCCGCGACCGGCGCCTGGGCGGGCCAGCTCCGGTAGGGCTGCACCGGGGTGGGGCGGTGGGCGATCTGGCGTCCGTCCCGGACCTCGCCGACGATCCTGACCCCGGCGGCCTCGCCGACCCAGCGGTAGCCGTCGGCCCCGGTCCGCTCGACCGTGTCCGTCGCGAGCGCGGCCTCGTGGGCGTGCATCACGGCCTCCGCCACCCAGGAGGACAGCCAGTGGGCGGGGTACATGGTGTGCTCGCCCTGGTCCGCGTGGGGGTTCCAGGAGACCGGCGAGGGGGCCGGGGCGTCATCGCCCGCGTCCGGGGCGGGGTCGGGCGCCGGGTCCGGGCCGAGGAACCAGACGGCGGCCGTGTAGGTGCCGTTGTCGAACCGTTCTCCCCGCATGACCCGCAGGCCGTACCGGGCCGTCGCGTCGGGGTCCGCGGCGGGCAGGTGGTAGGCGCCCGTCGCGGTGACCGGGTTCCCGGCGCCGGTGGCTGTCTCCAGGCCGTCCGCGAAGGCGGGGCCGAGGACCAGCGGCTCGTTCCACAGGGCCCGGGGCGTGGCTGACGCCGGGTCGGGCTCGCGCAGGGTGGTGGGCTGCTCCAGGGGGTGGGCGAGAGCGTGCGCCCGGTCGACGGCCGCCCGGCGCGCGGCGCTCGTCGCGGTCCAGTCCTCCCGCCGTACCGGGGCGAGGCGCCGGGTGAGCGCCGCGAGCCCCGCCCGGTCGGTGGCGATCCCGGTGAACTCCGCCGACCGGGCGCGCAGTTCCTGCCGGGTCAGGGGCACCGGGCCGGGGTCGACCACCCGGTGGGCCCGCTCGGCGTCGTCGGTGAACTCCACCAGCAGCCGCACCGGGGGAGCGCCGTCGGCCCGGCCCGCCATGGCGGTCACCGTGGACGCCACGCCGGGAAGCTGGTTCGTCAGTTCCCGGCCCGCCTCGGTGTCCGCGGTGTACAGCCGTACCCACAGGGTGACACCGACCTGTCCGTGGTCGAACAGTTCCCACCGGTGGTCGAAAGCGGCGTCCTGCGCCTGCGTGGCCGTCCGCATCTCGGTGACCGCGACCGACGGCGTCTGCGGCCAGCGGCGCTGGGGCTGGCCCGGCGTGGGGCGATGGGCGACATGCTGCCCGTCACGGACGAGACCCTCCATCCGGATGCTGTTCCGCTCCCCGACCCAGCGGCGGGTCCGGCCGTCCGCCGAGTCGGTGTAGGAACCGGCCTCGACCGCGTTCGCGTAGGCGCGCCGGACCGTGTCCGCGAGTTCCTGGCCGGTCCAGCCCAGGGGGAACATGACATGGTCCGTCCCGTCCACATGCGTCCGCCAGCCGAGCGGGAAGACGCCGTGGGGGTCCCGGAGCCGGACGTCCGGGTCGAAGAACCAGACCGAGGCCGGATAGGTGCCGTTGGGATGTGCCTTGCCGCGGACGACCCGCAGCCCGTGGAAACCCTCCTGGCCCGGATGCGGCTCCAGATACGCGCCGGTACGGGTGCGCCGGTCGCCGTAGCGGGTGACGTCCTCGACCAGCCGGCCGAAGCCGGGACCGTCCTTCCGGGCGGGCTGTGGCGGGTCCGGCAGATAGGCGGGGACGGCAGCGTCGGGCTGAGCGTCGGAAGGCCGGAAAGAGGTGACCCGGCCGCCCCGGGTCTCCCCCTCGACCCGTACCCCGCCGTACTCGCCGACCCAGCGGTGGCCGCCCGGGACCGCCGTGACAAAGGCGCCGTCCTCGCCGCGCAGCGCCTGGAGGTACGCCTGTTCGGCGGCGTAGACCGCGTCGTCCTCGGTCCAGTGCTCCGGGAACATCATCAGCCCCGGCATCGGGAGCCGCGTCCGGCCGGTCCGCAGTTCGCCCGCAACCGAGGACAGCAGGACCTCGGACGCGGGCCTTTCCTGTTCCCCTTCTCCCGGGTACACCGCCCGGAAGGTCCCGTTCTGTTTGCGGGGGCCAGGGGTCTCCACCGGCCGGACCCGCTCCGACAGTCCCGACGGCGGCAGCGAACCGCCCTTGCCCTCAGTGCCGTACAGCATCTCCTGGCGGGTCTCCAGGGTGATCCGGGCCCTGAAAGGCAGTCCGTCCGCGCGCGGGGGCCCCTCCACCGTCACCAGCGAGTCGTCCGCCCGCAGCGCCGGCCGGCCGTACGCCTCCTCGACGGCTGCGCCGATCTGCCGCAGGTGACGCGGCGGGATCCAGTTGCGGCCGCTGATCGTGCCACGCGCGTGGTCCATGTCGATCTGTGGTCTGCCCTCGGTGTCCACCACGGTCGGACCATCCATCAGGGCCCCGTCCAGATGAATCGGACGGACATAGGGGGAGGCTCCCTCGCGGTACTCGTCGGGCAGCCCCAGGAGGTGACCGGTCTCATGAGCGAGCACCACGGAAGACGTGTCGAGCGCCCAGTTCAGATAGTTCTCCCGCAGGGGCCCGGTGTGCACCTCTACGACATGGTGGGCGGTGCCGGGCTCGGCGACGAACTCCAGGTCGACCCGGAGCAGATCCCCGTTGGGCAACCGCGAACCGCGGTTGTAAAGCCGGTCGACCGCGGTCTGGGCCCGGTCGGCCAGGTCCCTCAGCCTGTCGCCCGGCAGCGTCCGGCCGAGGTTCACGGGGGCCAGGTGGATGCGTACAGTGACCCTGGTGCCGAAGCCGCCGGACGGCAGCGCGTACCGCCGTACCCGGTACCGCTGCGCTTTGGCCACTACCAGGAAACTGGGCAGATCCGCCCTGGGGACGGACGAGGGCCGCACCTCAGCGTCGGCCTGCGCCGGGGCGTCGGTACCGGGCCAGCCCGGGAGCACCCGCAGGGTCCGGCCCCACCAGAACGGACCCGGCCCGGCGGTCTCGGCAGGCTCCGTGGTCTCCGCCACCTCGGTGGCGTCCGCTACCTCTGCTGTCCCGGTGGTGTTCGTGGTGTTCGTGGTGTTATGGCGAGGGATGCTGGCCGGGCCCTCCCCCGGGCCTTCCGGCACCGTCATGGAGCTCCACCGCGGGGCGGGGTCCGTGCCCTCCGCCGGGCCGAACTCCGGGAGGGGCGACGCCCCGACGAGGAGGCCGTCGAGTTCGGTGCCGGTCAGCTCCATCGGCTCCGGACCGCCGGCGTCGGGCACGGCCCGCCTGCTTCGGGACACGGGCCGGGCGCCCCGGGGCACGGGCCGGACGCCCGTCGGCGCCGCCCCGGACAGGATCTGCAGAGCCTTGTGGAACGGCGGGTCGTTGTGCTTGTTGACGTAGTTCATGACCGTGACGCCCGTCACGCCGAGCCACTTCGCCACCACCGCGGCGGGCCTGGAACCCCTGAGACCGAGCAACCGGTTCAGCACCTGGGCACGGGTCCGGGCGACCTGGGCGTACGTCCACCGCCGCAGCTCCAGGGGGTCCAGGCCCTCGTCCACCCGCCGGGCGGCCCAATGGACCCGGAAGGCGGCCTGGAAGGCGATGTCCGGCCGGATGGGCGAGAAAGAGCGCAGTTCGGCCTCGGTGACACCGAGGATCTGCTCCACCCCCTGCAGGGTCAGGACCGCCTCAAGGCGTGCCGCGTCCCGCGCCAGCGAGGCCACGTCCGGCAGGTCCCGGACGTCGAACGGCGCGTCCCCTCCCGGAGCCACGGCAGACGGAGCCGGTACGGCGTGCCCCTCGGACCCGGCGGCGACAACGGCGGCAGTGCCCGCGCCACCGCCGGAAGCCCGCAGGGCCGCGCCGGCAGGCACACCGGTCTCACCGCTCTCGGCGGTGCCGATGCCGGTGTCCGTGTACGCGTCCATGTCGACATCGACATCGCCATCAACGTCCAGATACACGTCCAGGTCGCCTACGCCGTCACCACCGTCCGTGTCGACGGTGACCGTGGTCACGGCAGCGGTGCCGGAATCGAGATCGGGCAGGAGGACGCCGAGTTCGTCGGCGGCCGGCTCCCCCATGTCCAGCATGTCCGTGTCGAGGAGTCCGGCCTCCGCGTCGATGTTCTCGCGTACGGCCTCGGCCCTCTCGACGACGCGCACGACGGTCTCGTACGGAAGGCGGTGCCCGTCCACGAGAAGGTCCGCGAGGCCCGACTCGTCGACAGCTACCAGTTCCGACAGGTCTTCGGGCCCGATCCAGTCCCGGAGAAATGTCAGATCCCCGATCAGCCGGGCGTGGGAGGTGCCGAGCATGTCCTCCACATGGGCGCTCAGATCAGCGCCCGACAATCCCTCCTCGACTCCTTGAGCGGCCCACAGCACCCGGAAGGTGAGCGCGAACGACGGGTTCACGTCATCGCCCTCGCTCAGGGCGGCCAGCGGAACGAGCCCGACCTGACGCCCGAGGCGCGAGCGCTCGAAGCCTTCCTCCTGCTGCAGCACGACGGCGCTCTGGGACAGCCGCTCCAGGGTAGGGATCCAGCCCCACCCCAGCTGCTCCGTCTCGTCGTCCGGCTCGCCCATCGGATCGTCACCGTCCGGCAAACCGTTCAGCGGGACATACCCGTCCAGAAGTTCCTCGATCATGGTCTGCTCGAGATCACCGGCTGGTGCGGGGGCCACCTCCCGGCGCAGCCTCTCAATGCGGAGCGCGGTGTCCAGAGTGGGCATCTGGCCGTTCAGGTAGTGGTAGACGCTCGTCCTGTCCACCCCGGTCCTGCGGGCGATGTCCTCATCGGACATGAGCTGTCGCAGGGACCACAGATCGCTGCGCAGCCGGGCCACGATCCCGCGGACCTGCTCGGCGACCTCCTGCGCGAGCGCGTCGCCCCGCAGCCCCTCCTGCACCTTCTGCGCACCCCAGTAGAGCTTGAGTCCGGACCGGAGATGCGGCTGCCGGGTGACACCCGTGGCCAGGTCGACCACCAGCTTGGCGCTCACGTCCAGCAGTTCCGGGAGATCGGCCTCGCCCAGCATCCGCACCAGGTAGTCGGCGTCCGTGCCCAGCCTGGCACTGCTGCGACCGTCGCTGCCGGGCCGCACCGGCACCCCGGACAGAGTGCCCGCCGCGACCGCCGCCCGAAGCACCGCCGCCTCGGCCCCGGCGAGAAGCACGGCATCGTACGTCAACCTGTTGCTGTTCGTGAGGTAGCGGGCGAAGGTCATCGGCGTCACACCGAGTCGGCGAGCCGCGTCCGCCAGCGTCAGAACGTCGTTCAGGACCTGGAGATCCTCCACCCCCCGGGCCACGGAGCGTCCCACCTCGTCCCGCACCACGGCTCCGAGCGCTTCGCCCCGCAGTCCCTCCCGCACCATCTCGGCGCCGTGCGCGATCGCGAAGCCGACCTTGGCATACGGGTTCCACGCCTGCGGATCCGACGCCCGTGCGATCGTCCAGAAGCTGAGCGAGAGGTCGCTGCGTACCTGGTGCCGTCCCAGGGCGCTCACCAGGAACTCAGTGTCCCCCCGCAGCGCGGTGACGAGGTCCGACTCCGGAGCCGTCGACACCTCCGCACCGGGCCCGGGGAGCAGCGAGCCGTCCGGGCCCACCGACCCGGCCAGCCTCAGGATGCTCCAGGAGTGGGACAGCGACGGGGCCCGCCTCACGTTCTCGTCCTCGCTCAGCCAGCGGCTCATGGTGGCGTTCGAGACGGACAGGAGGAGCGCCAGTGAGTTCGCCTCGAGGACCTTGCCCCGCAGGAACCTCAGCCGGTCCTGGATCCTGGACAGGGAGGTGGAAAGCCATGCCTCGACGTGTTCCTCCAGGGCCGCCCCCGACAGACCGGCGGCGCTGCCCTGCGCGGCCCAGTGGACCCGGACCGCGAGGTCGAACAACGCCCTCTCGGCGGCGCCTTCCCTCAACAGGCCCCGCACTCTGGCGGCACTGAGTTTCGGCAGAGCGTTGATCTGCTCGGCGGTCAGGTTCGCCTTCAGGACCTCCGCGGCGAAACGGACCTGGTCGAACGTCGGAATCAGTCCCTCGTCCGGCTCCGCCGCACCGGCGTCCTCGTCGACGGCGTCCGTCTCGTGCACAGCGGGGACCTCGTCCGAACCGGTCCGGTCCGCACGCCCACCGCTCCCGGCCGCACCGGGTCCCGACTCTCCTCCCGGCTCCTCGGCCTCCGTGAACAGATCCAGGGCCTCCAGGTCCTCCGGCAGGAGGGCGGCGAGGCTCGGCACCGGTTGGGGGAGGCCGTCCGAGCCGGTCGTGGAATGGTCGACGGCGGGCGCGCTGTCCTGGTCCGTCCGGTCCCCTGTGCCACGCCCGACGTCTCCCGGGCCATGACCCCGTTCGTGGAAGTACGGCCGCAACACATCAGCGATCTGCCGCAGATGGCCGTCCGTCAACGTGAAGTCCTGCACGTCCGGTGCCGTGAAGCGGCCCATCAGGCTCGACTGGCCCGGCCGCAGCACCTGTTCGTCCCGGCCGACCGGCTTCAGCCGCGCCTCACCCGGCGCCACGTCGTCCCGCACCCCCAGCCCGTGCACCAGCTCATGCACGTACGCCGCCGGATGCACCTTCGTGAACCACACGTCCTGACGCATCTCCCGACCCTCAGGAGACCCCGACCGCACCGTCACCGCGGTGTCCGCACCCGGCGCGTCCCCCTCGACGAACTCCACCGCCACCACCAGACGAGGCCCCTCACCCTCCTGCGACAGCAACGGCAGACGGTGATCACGACCGTTGACCAACGCCTCCAACTCACCCGCCAGCCCCGCCCGGAGAGCCTCCACATCCCCTGCCGGCACATCCGCCTCGGGTCGCAACGCCACCCGCCGCGTCAGACGCACCACCCCACGACCCGGACCGTCCCCGTCCGCGAACAACTCCCAGCCGTACCCCACACCCGTCCGCTCACCCAGCACCACACCCTCAGGCCGCACCACCCGACGACCACCATCCGCGTCCTCCACAAAGTCAAACGCATTGTCGAAGGGGATCCAGCGGTCCGTCCCCACCCGACCCGACGCCGACACCACACCCGCAGGAACCGAACCACGCACGTCCACCACCACGTCCGCACGACCGGAACCCCCCGCGAGCACACCCCCCACCGCCGGAGCCACATCACCGGAACCTGCGGTCGCCTCCTGGTCGGCGAGTGCCTGCTCCTCGTACCAGGCGAGGAACATCTCCTGGTCCTCGGCGGAGAGGAAGTCGGTCTCCGCCGTGGTCGCGCCGATGCCGTCGCGGGCCGCCTCCGCCAGTGTCAGCACCGATCGGTACGTGGGGAGTCGGTCACCCGACATCCAACGGTTGACAGTGCTCCGGGACACCCGGAACAGGGCCGCCACCCCGACGGTCGTCAGCCTCGACTGGAGCACGCGCAGGGAGGAGAGGAGTGTCTCGTGCGTCTCGTCGACCATGTCCTCGACGAACTGGCGCAGCTGGTCACCCGAGAAGTCCCACTCCGTGCCCCGGGCCGCCCAGAAAGTCCCGAAGGCAAGCTGGAAATCCGGGTCCTCGTCCTTCCGCTCGGCAAGGACCGACAGACGGTCACGGGTCGTCCCGGGCCCGAGCACGGTGACGTCGAAGCCGGGCAGCGCCAGCAGGCCGGTGGCGTCCTTAGCCAACTGATCCAGGGAGGGAAGTCCGTTCGGGTCAAGCGTCGTCGTGTTGAGCTCGGCGGCGTCGACGAGGTCCAGCAGGTTCGTCAGGGCGCTCGGGTCCAGATCGTCCCGGTCCAGGGCGTCCACGTCCATCGGATCGTCGGAACCCGCCAGGGCGTTCAGGTCACTCAGGCCGCCCCAGCCGCTCCAGTCCCCTTGGTCGTCCTGATCGTCCGGGGACCTCCGTACGGCATCCCGCGCAAGCGGGACATAGTCGTTGAGCCACTGCTCGACCTCCGACGGGTCGATGCCCTCGGCCAAACCGGTCGTGGCGTCGTCCATATCGACATCGCCGCCCGACAGGCCTCCCAGCACCTTCTCGACGGCCAAGGGCCGCAGGAACCGGGACGGGAGTCGCTCCGCCAGCAGACGAGCCTGTCTTCTGGCCCGGAGGCCGACTTCCAGGACCGGCAGCCTCGTGCCGTTCAGGTACTGGTGGATCATGGGCCTGTGCACCTTGAGCAGGGCGGCGATCCGACTCTCGCCAAGGCGCAGAGTCTCGCTCATGTACCTTAGATCGGCGGTCAGTTGGGCCATCGCCTTCTCGATCTCGGTGGTGACCTGCTCCTCCAGACGCGCGCCCCGCAGTCCTTGCCGCGCCAGCCGCGCGCCCCAGAAGACCAACAGTCCTGACTTCAGACGCGGATGCCTGATACGGCTGCCCATCATGGCCGTCACCGCCCGGGAACCGACATGAGGCCACTTGTCGATCTCCCTGGCACCCACAGCCTTCAGGAGGCTCTCGGCGTCCGCGGCCAGTTTCTCGAGCAGCGAATCAGCGTAGGCGTCGGCCGGGTCGCCAGGAGCGGGTGTTCCGGGCCCTTCCATGTCCACATCCATCGTCCCGGCGTCCCCGGTGACGTCCCCGGCGGCGGCTTCCTGGGCCTGCCGGGCCTCGGACACCGTGGAGGCCGTGGGCGCTGCGGGAGCCACGGGAGCCGTGGGCGCGGATGCGGCGGCGGCAGGAGCAGCGGTCGTCGTGCCGGCCAGGGGACGCAACGGGTCCGCCGCCAGCTTCACCCGGACGGCGACGGTGTACAGGGGCTCGACGATGCCCCGCCGGTAGAGGTCGAACGCGGTCGGTGTCACCTGCAGCCGCCCGGCCGCCTCCAGCAGGGGAAGCCCGCCCAGCAGGCGGAGGTCCGCCGCGAGGCCGGCCATGGAGTTCCGGACCTCCTCTCCCACCCCGGCCCTGAACTCGGCGCCCCGCAGCCCGTCCGCCGCCTTCCGCTCGGCCCCCTGGATCGTGAACCCCTGGCGGGCCGACGGTCGCCACACCCGCTCGTCGGACGCCCGCTCGATCACCTGGGGGCCCAGCACGCTCCACCTGTCCGCCTCCGTCCGCGCCATGTCCTTGACCAGGGCACGGGCGGTCTTTCGGAGTTCATTCACCACCGCCCGGTCCTCGGCCCTGGTCTGGGGGGAGTCCGGGCCGTCGAGCGAGCCGTCGGTGGACTCGGGGTGCCACGCCCCGTTCAACCGCACGGACCCGGCCAACTCCAGGATCTTCGTGACGTAGTCCCTCACCGGAACGCCACCGCGGAGCCAGCGCCATATGAGATCGGGGGTGGTCCCCAGTCGGCGCGCCAAAGTCGCCTTGCTCGGCGCCAGGTCGACCAGGGTGTCCAGCTCTCTCCGGAAAGCGACCAGGGAACTGCCCGTCGAGGTGTTCACGAACTGGACGAGAGCCCGGCCGTTCAACCCCGCCCTCAGGCCCGACGCACCCCAGTACAGCCGGAGCGCGGTCTCCAGTGCCGACTTCTCGGCGCCACCCGCGCGTGTCATCTGCCGCAGCCGGTCCGGGGAGACACCGATCAGGAACTTCGCCTTCACAGCGGTCAGTCGGCCCAGTACGAAGGTGGCGTCGGCCTTGACCCGGGCGGCCGTCGGAAGCAGCGGCACGTCCTGGCCGGCGTCAGCGTCGGCGATCGCTGCCGTACCCGCTTGGGCCGCGTGGTGCACCGCGGGGGCCTCGTCCGGACCGTCCCGCTCCGCGCTCTCCCCGCCCCAGGTCCCGTGGCCCCGTTCGTGGAAGTACGGCCGCAACACGTCAGCGATCTGCCGCAGATGGTCGTCCGTCAACGTGAAGTCCTGCACGTCCGGGGCCGTGAAGCGGCCCATCAGGCTCGACTGGCCCGGCCGCAGGACCTGTTCGTCCCGGCCGACCGGCTTCAGCCGCGCCTCACCCGGCGCCACGTCGTCCCGCACCCCCAGCCCGTGTACGACCTCATGCACGTACGCCGCCGGATGCACCTTCGTGAACCACACGTCCTGACGCATCTCCCGACCGTCGGGAGACCCCGACCGCACCGTCACCGCGGTGTCCGCACCCGGCGCGTCCCCCTCGACGAACTCCACCGCCACCGCCAGGCGCGGCCCCTCGCCCCCGTCCGACAGCAACGGCAGCCGGTGCCGGCGGTCATTGACCAGCGTCTCCAACTCACCCGCCAGCCCCGCCCGGAGAGCCTCGACCTCCTTCCCCGGCACGCCGGCCCCCGGCAGCAACGCCACCCGACGGGTCAGACGCACCACCGCACGGCCCGGACCGTCCCCGTCCGGGAACAGCTCCCAGCCGTACCCCACCTCCGTCCGCTCACCCAGCACCACACCCTCAGGCCGCACCACCCGACGACCACCATCCGCGCCCTCCACAAAATCAAACGCATTGTCGAAGGGGATCCAGCGGTCCGTCCCCACCCGACCCGACGCCGACACCACACCCGCAGGAACCGAACCACGTGCGTCCGAACCCGCGTCGACATCGACGTCCGTGTCCATGGCGTCGGCCGGGCCGGGGTTCGCGGACCCGCCGACGGGCTCGCCCGTCAGCGCCGGGGCCACGTCGCCGGAAGGAGCGTTCGCCTCCTCGTCGGCGAGCACCTGCTCCTCGTACCAGGCGAGGAACATCTCCCGGTCCTCCGCGGACAGAGCGTCCGCCTCCGGCGCGGTTGTGCCGGCACCGTCGCGGGCCGTCTCCACCAGCGTCACGACCGAGTTGTACCTGGGGCGCCTTGTGTCCGTCAGCCAGCGCCGGACGTTGGACTGTCTCGTCTGGAACAGGCCCGCCACACCGCCGACTCCCATTCGCGACCGCAAGGTCCGCAGGGTGGCGAGGAGCAGCTCGTGGGTCTCCTCGACCATGTCCCCGACGAACTGGCGGAGGCTGCCGCCGGACATGCCCCACTCGACGCCTCGTGCGGCCCAGAACGTCCCGAAGGCAAGCTGGAAGATCGGGTCCTCGTCGTACCGTTCGGCCAGCAACTGCAGATCGCCGGTCCTGATCCTGCGGCCGACCGTCGAGATGTCGAAGTCGGGCAGTGCCCGCAGGTCGGTGGCGTCCTGGACCAACTGGTCATATGTGGGCAGCCCATTCGGGCCGAGGGGCGTGACGCCGTACTCCTCGGCGTTCACCAGGTCCTGCAGCATCGTCAGGCTCTGCGGGTCCAGTTCATCCAGTTCCAGCGTGTCCACGTCCATCGGAACAGCCGTACCCGGCAGGGTGTCCGAGCCGCCCCGGGCATCGCCGTCGCCCTGGCTGTTCCGGTCGTTCTCGCTGTGCTGGTCGCTCTGGCTGTTCCCGCCGTCCGTGACGTCCGTGAGCGGCGTGTGGGAGGCGAACCACCGCTCGACCTCCGCCGGGTCGATGTCACTGGCCGTGTCGGACATGACGTCGTCGTCCACGTCCGCGTCCATGTCCACGTCGCCGTCCGGCGCCGCCACGGCTGCCGCCGGGGGGCTCGGGAACCGCTCCTCCAGCAGACGGGTCTGCCTCCTGGCCCGGAGCGCGACCTCCAGGCCGGGCAGCCTCGTTCCGTCCAGGTAGTACGGAACCGTGTCCTCGTGCACTTCGAGCAGGGTGGCGATCCGCACCTGTCCCAGGCGCAGGATCTCGCCCATGTACCGCAGATCGGCCGCCAGTTGGGTCGCCGCGTTCCCGACCTCGGTGGCGACCTCCTCCACCAGACGGTCGCCCCGCAAGCCCTGCCGTGCCAGCCGCGCACCCGAGAAGACCGTCATCCCCTGCCGGAAGGACGGCCGCGAGGCGTGCTTGTCCCGCATCGCCACCGCCCGCCATGCGCTGATGTGGGGCCATCCGTCGACCTCATCGGCGCCAACGGCCAGCAGGAGATCCCTGGCGTCCACCGCCAGCCCGTCGACCGGTGAGTCGCCGTAGGCGTCGGCCGCGCTGCCGAGCGGGTTGTCCGCCAAGGCCGACAGGGCCGCAGGTTCCTCGGCCACCGGGGAAACCGCGGGTGCCGGGGGCGGGTTCGTCGCCCCGGTCGAGGCCCGCAACTCGCCCGCTGTCCGCCTGGCCCGGACGGCGACCACGTACAACGGCTCGGCCAGACCCCGTGAGTAGAGGTCGAACGCGGTCGGCGTCGTGCGGAGCCGCCCCGCTGCCTCCGGGAGGGGTAGACCCGCCAGCAGGCGGAGATCGGCCGTCAGGCCCGCCATGGCCCCCCTGACCTCCTCCCCCACCGCGGCCCTGAACTCGGCACCCCGCAGGCCGAGAGCCGCGTTCCGCGCGGCCGCTTGGACGGTGAACCCCTTGCGGGCGGACGGCCGCCACACCCGCCGGTCGGCTGCTCGGGCGACCACCTCGGGTCCCAGCGGGCTCCAGCCGTCCACCTCCGTCGACCCCAGTTCCTTGACCAGGGCACGGCCCGCCCTGCGGAGTTCGCCCACCGTCACCTGGGCCTCGGCCGCGGCTTCCAGGGAGTTCGGGCCGTCGAGCGATCCGTCGGCGGACTCGGGGTGCCAACCCTCGTTCATCCGTACCGAATCGGCCAGTTCCAGCAGCTTCGTGGCGTACGCCCTGCTCGGTACGGAGCCGCTCAGCCATCGCCGCATGGTCTGGTTGCTGGTTCCCAGCCGACGTGCCAGGACATGCAGGTTCGGCGCCTGGCCCATGAGCGCGGTCACCTCTGTCTGGAACACGGCCAGGGACTGACCCGTGCGGGAGTTCACAAAGGTGTTGAGACGTCGGCCCGTCAGGCCCTGCCTCATACCCGACGCGCCCCAGTACAGCCGGACCGCGGTCTCCAGGTCCGTCTTCTCGGCGCCGCCCTCGCGCGCGAGCCCTCGGTTCCGGTCACGGGTGATGCCCAGCAGCAACTCCATCTGTGCCGAGGTCAGTCGGCCCCTCACAAGGGTGGAGTCGGCCGTGCTCCGGGCGGCCGTCGGAACCAGCGGCAGGTCCTGGGCCTCCCGGGCCTCCTGAGCCGCCTGGGCCTCCCGGGCCGCCGTGGGGTTCCGGGGCGCTGGGGCGGCCCGGTGGTCGACCGAGGGCGCGATGTCGGGGTCCGTGGCGGTGGTGCGGGGTCGGGTCCGGCGGGCGGGCTGCCCGGCGGCGGCGGTGTCAACGACGGTGGTCGCGTCCGTGGCGGGCGTGGTGGTGGCCTCCGGTGTTTCCCCTGCCGGGGTCGTGCCCTCCGTCGCGACCGGCTGCGCCGGGGTGTCGGTCAGGACGGTGACATCGGCGATCAGGCCGTTCTCCACGGTCACCTCCAGATACGTCTTCTGGAAGGTGCCGCGCAGGACCTGTGTACCGGTGTGCTTGGACGGCCGCCCGGCGCGGGCCAGTTCGGGGAAGGCGGACTGTGCGACCCGGAAGGCGCCGTGCCGCAGGTCGCCGACGGTCCAGCCGTCGGGCAGCGCGCCCTTGGACGGAGCGGTCCGCGGGGCGCCGGGCGCGAAGGAGGCGGCGTTGCTCGTGGCGAACCTGTCGGCCCGGGTGACGACGGGAACGTCCGGCACCCCGGCGGCCGGGAGCCCGGGGTCGAGCAGGGTGGTGGGCCGGGAGAGGAGGTCGGCCCTGGCGAGCGCCGCCTCGACCACGCCGTCCCTCGGGCCGGTACCCGTGCCGGTGCCGGTCTCCGGGAGGCGCCAGCCGCTGGGACCGGCCGGGGCGGCACGGCCCAGGGTGCGGGCGACGTTCCGGGCCGCGCCGCTCTCCGGGTCGATGCCGAGCAGGAGCGTCAGATAGTCGTCGGGGTCCTCGGCGTCCATCAGGGTGTCGGCGTCGATGATCCGGTGGGCGTCCTGGGGCCGGTCGGTGAAGGAGAACGCGTAGCGGACCAGCGGGGCCCGGTCGGGGCGGTCGAGATCGCCGTAGCGCTCGTCCAGTTGTTCCTGGAGGACCTGGTGGACGCCGTCGAAGGCGTTGGGGGCGTCGGCCGGGGCCCGGAGGTGGATGCGGGCGGTGAGCGCTAGTCCCCGCTGGCCGTCGGCGAACAGCGCGTGGGTCACCTCGAAGCGGTGGCGGGCCGCCCATCTGTCGACCGGGTCGGTGACGGCCACCGGGCGCTCGGCGGGCCACCGGAGGCGGGGCTGTTCGGCCACGGGGCGGAAGGCGACATGGTGGCCGTCCCGCACCAGGCCCTCGATACGGACGCCGTGCTGTTCACCGACCCAGTGGTAGGCGGAGCCGTCGGCCAGGCGACGGATGTCGCCGGCCGAAAGCGCGGCGGCGTGTGCCTGCCCGACGGCCTCGATGAGGGTGCGCGCGTGCCATCTCCTGGGGAACATGACATGCCGTTCCCCGTCCCGGTGCAAACGCCAGCGGCTGGGCAGGCCGACCAGGGGGGACGAGGTGCGCAGCCCGGATTCGAGGAACCAGACACTCGCCGGGTAGGTACCGTTCTCGTGCCCCTTCCCGCTCTCGACGAGAAGACCGTACGTCTGCTCCGGGTGGTCGGGGCCACCGGTCTTCAGGTGGTGCACGCCTGAGCGGGTGGCCCGGTCCCCGTACCGGACGACGTTCTCCGCGCGGCGGCTGATCTGAGGACCGTCCGAAGGCCGGGTGCCGGGCGGGGGTTCCGGCATGTAGTCGGGCGCGGGCTCGTCGGGCTGGCTGTCGGAAGGGCGGAAGCCGGTGAAGGCGCCGTGCCGCAGCTCGCCCTCGATCCGGACGCCGCCGTACTCCCCCGTCCAGGTGTGGACGCCGCTCTCGCCCGGCACGGGGGTCACCGTGCCGCTCCACAGGGCGTCGAGATAGGACTGCTCGGCGGCGTAGACGGCGTCGTCCTCGGTCCAGTAGGCCGGGAACATCATCCGGCCCGGCTCCACGGCCCGCTCCCCGGCCAGCAGGTCACCGGCCAGGGGGTGGCTGATCTCGATGCGGCGCGGGACCGTGGTGTCGCCGGGGTAGACCGCCCGGTAGGTGCCGTTGGCGTTCTCCGTGCCCTCCAGCACCTCGGGCCGGCTCCGGGGGGACACCCCCGTGGGGGCGAGCAGTCCGCCCACGGCGGGGGTGCCGACGCCGTACAGGACCCGTTTCCTGACGTCGAGGGGGAACAGGGCGCGGGAGGGCAGCCCGTCGGCGCGGTCCTGGTCCACCGAGTGGACGACCTCGCCGTCGCTGGTGAGCCGAGCCGTCGCGAGGGCGCCCTCCGCGGCCGAACCGATCTCCCGCAGATGGCGGGGCGGAATCCACCAGCGGCCCTCGGCCTCGGGCACGATCGCGCGCAGGGCCGGGTAGTCGTCGTCGATGTCGGGGCGCCCGTTGTCGTCCACCATGGACGGCCCGTCCATCAGGGCGCCGTCGGTGTAGACGGGGTACATGGCGTACTCGTCCTGGCTGCGGTACTCGTCGGCCAGACCCAGCAGGTGCCCGGCCTCGTGGGCGATGACCTCGTCCTTCGACGCCAGCGACCAGTTCTCGAAGTCCTCGTCCACCTCCCGGTGCACGGTGACCGTGTGGTGGGCGCGCGCCGGGTCGGTGACGAACTCCAGGTCGAACTGGAACAGGTCCCCGTTGGGCAGCCGGGAGCCCAGGTTGTAGTAGGCGTCCACGGCCTCCTGGGCCCGCTCCGCCAGCGCCGCCAGCTCACCGTCCGTGACAGACGCCTCGTCCGGGGACGCACTGGGGACCAGCCTCAGACGGACCACGGCCCGGGTGGCCGTCAGCTCCCCGGGCAGCAGATACCGCCGCACCTCGAAACGCCGTATGTCCCCTGCGTCCAAGGTCCGCTGCCGGGCGTCCGGGGTCACCTCCCCCGCTCCGGTCTCCACACCGCCCGCGAGCACCGTCCGGTCGAGCGGCGGCCGGTCGAGCCCCTCCCAGACCACGGTCTCCCCGGCCTCGCTCACGTCGCTGCTGTCACCGGCCTCGCTGGTGGCGCCGGCTTCACTGCTGTCACCGGCCTCGCTGGTGGCGCCGGCTTCGTCGCTGCTGAGCTCGCCCGCCTCATCGCCACCGCCGGGCTCACCGGCCGTGCCGACGGTGGCGGGGGCCGACTCCGCGGTGGCCGGGGCCGGATCGGGGGTGTGCTCGTCCGCCGGCCGTACCCGGGCGGCTCGCCGGGCGGAGGTGGCCTGGTGGGCGGCATCCCCGGAAGTGCTGACGGTAGAGACGCTGCTTGTCGGTCCCGCCGGGCTCTCCGCCGGGGTGGGGGCGACCGCGGCGGCGGCCGGGCCGCTCACGGTCGGCAGGGGGGCGGCGGCCGGGACCGTGACCGCCTGGGCCGTGGCCGCCAGGGCCGTGACGATCGGGGGGACGGTGGCCGCGGCCGTGGGGTCCTGCGGCACCTCGCCGTCGGGCACGGCGTCCGCCTGGACCGGGGCAACGAGATCCCCGTCGGCGGTCTCGGCACCGGCCTCGGCCTCGGTCCCCCGGCCGGGGGGCGTCGTGGCCGTCCCGGTCCTGGCCGAGGTGGGTGCGGGGGTGGCCCCGGAGACTGTGGCGGGGGTGGTGACACCGGGCGTGGAAGGGACCGACGAGGCGGTCACCTGGACAGCGACGGGGGTGGCGGGTCCTGAGGCGGGGGCGGTGCCCGCGCTCGCCCTGTCCACCGTATCGACCGGGGCCGCCTCCGGGGCGTCGGCGGGCGCCGTGCCCTCCGTCCCGGCAGGCTCGGCGGTGTCCACCGGCTCGGCGGTGTCGGCAGGCTCCACGGGCTCGGCACGGTCGACCGGCTGGTCCGGCGCGGCCGGTCCGGGCGTGCCCGTCCGGGCGCCCGGGGTGCCCGGCACCGCGGAGGAGGCCACGGAGGGCACCGCCGAGGAGGCCGCCACAGCCGTGCCCGAGCCGGTGTGCGGGCCGGTGTCCGAACCGCCGTCAGGCACGTCGCCCCCGGACACCGTGACGACCGGCGCCGGAACGGCCGGGTCGCCGACCGCCACCGGCGTCACCGGAGCCGGGGTCACCGTCGCCGGGTTCGTCGAAGCCGTCACCGGAGCCAGAGTCGCCGGGGTCGCCGGGGTGGCCGGGGGGTTCGTCGCCGGGTCGTCGGAAGCCGTGGCCGAGGGCGAGGGCGAGGTGTCGTCGACGGGATCGTCACCGTCGCCGGGGTCGGTGGAGACCGTCGGGACCGTGGACCCGTTCGGCAGTGTCGGGAACAGCGCCCCGTTGAGGGCGAGTCCGGTGCCTTGCGCCCCGCTGATCAGGCCCTCGTTGACCTTGCCGCTGACGCCCGCGCCGATGAACGTGTCCCAGGTGGTGGTCCAGTTGCCCGTGAACAGCCCGCCGCCGACGATCTCGGCCAGCGCCTCCGAGCCGCCCTCGACGACGAACTCGCCGCTCCCGTCGACGATCCGGCCGGCCGTGGAGGGCCTCCCCTCCGGAACCACCGGGACGGCGCCCGGGACCACCGTGTCCCCGGCGTCCCCGGCGTGCCGCGTGGCCGCGCCGGTCTCCGGCACCGTCGTACCGGTCGTACCCGTCGTGTTCGTCGAACGTGGGCTGTCCGGAACGGTGTTGGGGGTGGTGTCCGGAACCGTGTCGGTGCCGCGGCCGACCTTGGTGGCGACGTCCTGGGCCAGGTCCTTGGTGACCGGGACGTCCTTCGCCGCGTTGCGCACCGCGTCGCCGACCCGTGAACCCGCCCCCGCCATACCGCCCATGAAGGCGGCGGCGAGCCCGCCGAACACGGCGTCGCGCGCGAGGTCGCCCCAGTCGAAGTCGTGGAAGCTCTGCTCACCGGACGTGAACGCGATCATCCCGAGCCGCACGATGAACGACTGGAGCGCCTCCTCGAACGCCTCGCTGAGGATCGGCATCAGATGCGTACGGCGGATCAGGGTGTCCAGGACGGTCAGCACCACCACCCGGCTGCGAGCCCTGGCGACCGCGACCCGGCCCGCGCTCGCACCCCCGCTGAACACCGACAGCGCCAGGATCACCAGCAGTTCGACCATCAGCCGGATGACCTCGGCGATGATCTGCCACTTGGACTCCATGATGTTGTACGAGGTCTTCACCCGGTTGTCCGCGACCTGGTCGACCTGGGTCGCGAACTGCCGGAGGTAGTTGGTCCCCCCGTCGTCCACGAACATCCGCATCGCGGTGCGGTAGTTGTCGCCGACCTGCTGAGGCAGCCCCCGGCTGGCATGGACGATCGAGTCCTCGACGGCGTCCGACAAATCCCGCAGGTCCTGCGCCAGTTGGCGGTAGGGACCGTGACTGGTGCGTGCGAGGTCCTCGTTCGCCTGGATCAGCCGTTCACCGATCAGCACGAACAGGAGGTTGTTGACGGACTTCGAGGCCTGGATCGCCATACCGGGTCAGTGCCTGCCGCTCGTACCGTCGGCCACCGCGGTCATCAGGGTCAGCACGGTCGACGCCGTCGTCCCCGTCCCCTGCGTGGTCCGGGGGCCCAGCGATCTCGCGAAGCTGTCGCTCGTGCCCCACCAGCCGTGCGCCCCCGGGACGCCGTCGTCGAACACGCCCTGGATCGAGTGCGCGACCTTGCCCACCTCGTGGATGTTCTCGGCGCTGGTCTTCACCTGGTTGGTGTCGGTCGTGCAGCTGTCACCCACGGTGGTCCTCCTCAAGGTCGCCGTCGGGGTCGTCGTCGTTGATCTCGTCATGCAGCCCGCCCCGCCCGCCCATGGGGGGAATGCCGGGAACACGGAGAACGGGAAACGGGACGAGGGGAACGTCATCGCGGTGTTACCGAGGTGTCCGGACAGGAGCCTAGGATCACCCGGCATGCCAACTCAGCTTTTCTGAGCAGAACTTGAGGCTTCTTTCTCTCAAAGCCCTTATGTCACAGGGCTGTTGATCCACGGGCGAGTTTGCTGGCCGGCATCGTCAGCAGCGTCCAGGGCAGGCCGACCGCGTGTAGCCGGACCACTCCCCGGCCCACGCGGCACAGGGCTCCATCGCTCAGAGGTCAGTCGACGGACCACTTCTGCTGTGCCTGCCCGTTGCAGTCCCACAGCTGTAGTCGCGTCCCGTTGGCTGTGCCCTTCTCGTACACGTCCACGCACTTGTCGGCCTTGACACTGACCAGGTCGTGGCCGTCCGAGAGCAAGAAGAGCTGGGCGCTCGATCCGTTGCAGGCGGCCACCTGGACGGCGGTGCCGTTGGTGGTCGCGCCGTTGGCCGCGGTCATGCAGAGGCCGCCCATCACCCGGACGGTGCCGTTCGACATGAAACGCCATTGCTGCTGGGGGGAGCCGTCGCAGTTCCAGATCTGGAGCCGTGTGCCCGCGCCCCCGCCCGCAGGGTCGTCGATGCAGCGGCCGGAGGCGAAGCCCTTGACAGAGGACGTGCGCAGCACGGTGACCGTGGTCTTGGAGGAACCGCTGTCCGAGGAGGTGGTGGTGTCCGACGACGTGGACTTGCTGCCGGAGGAACTCTTCCCGGTGGATGAGGACGAGGAGGAACCAGTACCAGAGGCGGACCCGCTCCCTGTCGTGCCGGAGTCCTTCACGGTGTCGACGTCACCGCTTCCGCCCTTCTTGCCCGTGGCTTCGGCGCTCTCAGCCGTTGCGTCGGCCGGTGCTGTCCCGGAGGCGCTCTTCGCTCGGCCGGTTTTCTTGGGTGTGGCCCCGTCCGAAGGGGAAGCCGTGCCGATGGCGCCGACCCCGCCGCCGTCTTCCCCCTCACCGAGCACCGAACCGGGGGGAGCGGCGGCGGAGGCCCGCGAAGTGCCCCCGTCTCCGTCGCTCATCAGGAACGGGACGGCTATCAGCAGTGCCCCTGCGATGGCCGCGCCGGCCATCACGGTCCTGCGCGGTCGGCCGGGCAGGGCGGACTCGGTGTCCGAGGTGGCCCCCTCCTCGTCGGCGGAGCCCTCTGCGGTCGGCCTCGTGGCTGTCTCCCCCGCAGTGTCCCGGGCGCTCTCACCGGTGAGCGCGTTCCCGGCCGAAGGTGCGCTCACCAAGTCAGGTGCAGTGTCCGGCAGTTCGGCGGTCGAGGTGTGTGCTCCCGTGCCCGACGGCCGGACCCCGGCGATCGCGGGCGTCTGTGAATCCGGCTCTGCGTCCGGATGCCGGCCGGTCTTCGCATCGTTGTCGGCGCCCGGCTCTTCGTCGGTGTCCTGGTCCCCGTGCTCGTCGGTCCGAGCGCCGGTCTCCCGGACCGTGGAACGCGCCAGGGAGGAGGACGACGAGGGGGCCTCCGTGGGTCCTTCCGGCCCTGAGGCGCTCTCCGTGGCGCCGGAGGTCTCGGAGCTGCCGGACCGCTCCGGAGTGCCGGTCCGGCCGGTGGCAGCCGAGGTCGGCGCCGGCCCGGCCGCCGCGATCCCCGTGCTCTGTCCGGTGTCCGTACCGGTCGCGGTGTCGCCGGTACCCGAACCGTGCGCGGAGGGTGTACGCGCGGGGACGTTCTGGGGTCTCGTCGGCTGTCGGGAGGTCATGGCTCGCTCTCCATCGGTTCGGGCAGAACTGTGGCGGGGGTCGCTACGGCCCGGGGCGGGGCACCGCCGGTGCACAATGCTGCCGGGCCGCAGCATCAACTCGGTTACCTGCTAAGGGTGTTCGCCCGTGGCCTGGTGATCGTAGTGGATCGGGCGGAGGAGCTTGTCCCGCAGTTCTCGGGGGAAGAGCTGCGGTTGGGCCTCCGCCAGGGCCGGCACCTCCGCTCGTTTTACAGACCCCCAGCCGACGGCAGGGGTCGTGACCGGTGCGCGCCAGATCCTCGTTCGCCATGTCGGATCAGTGCCTGCCGCTCGTGCCGTAGCTGTCTCCGCCGGACGCCAGGATGGCCTCCGTGTTGGTTTCCTGGGTCTCGCGGATGCTGTCGCCGTTGCCCTTGGTGCTGTTTCCGACCTCGTCGACGGCCGTCGTCAGTGTCACCACGGTCGAGACGGTCTGCTCCGACTCCTTCTTGATCTGGGGGTCGACCGCCCTGTAGTAGCTGTCGCTGGTGCCGGTCCAGCCATGCGTGGTCCGGTCGTAGTCGGCGAACCTGCGGGCGATGCCGAGAGCCTTGAAGCCGATCTGCTGAATGGCCTCGGCGCTGACCTGCACCTGATAGGCGTCGGCGGTGTAGGAGTTCCCGCTGTCAGACATGGTCTTCCTCATCGGTGTCGTCGTCGTTGATCTCGTCGTGGAGCTTTCCGCGCGGACTCCGCGCCGGGGCCGCGGCCGGCTTCTCCAGTACGGAGGGGCCGAAGATGTCCGCCCAGTCCACGTCGACGCCGGTCATCTCGGGTACGGCCTGGCTGGGCCGGGTGAAGGGCTCGAAGGTCTCCATCACGTGCCGGGACATCCGGGCACGGGCGAGTTCGGCCGCCTCCAGCACACTGGCGGCGAGGTCACCGGGTGTCATGGTGCGGTACTTGCCGTCGAGGAAGCGCAGCGCGGTCAGTTCTCCCTGGTGTCCGACGGTGGCCTCCACGGCCCGGTCGCGGGAGCGGACGGTCTCGGAGGCCTGGCGCAGTTCCGCCTCCGCCCGGGCCACCGCCGTCTCGACCTGTTCCAGTTCCGCCATGGCGTCGGCGAGCCGACGCTCCACGGAGGCCTGTGCGGTGGTCGCGTCCTCCGGCCTCGCCGCGTCGCCGGGCCGTCCGCCGGGATTGGCTCCCCGGTCCGCGTTCATCGTCCGATCACCGCCGGTGCTCCTCCTTCGTCCGTGCCCCACACGTCCTCGTCCTCCGTGAGCCAGCTGGCACGGGCCCGGTCCCCGGACTCGGTGGCGACGCCGTTCTGCGCGCCCTGGGTGGTGGCGGGCGCGAAGGGGGACGTGCCGGTGGTCGACACCCCGCCCCGGGTGATGATCACGTCCTCCTCGTCGTCCCGGTCCTCCGCACGGGACCGGGACCGGGACCGGCGGCGCACGGACGCCCCGTCGCTCTCGCTGAGCACGGTGCGGACGCGTTCGGTGTTGGAATTCCCCGAACCGCCGGCGCCTCCCATCCCTCCCATCCCGCCCATCGGCATCATCGGGGACGAGGAGCCCGAGCTGAGCGCGGACGCGTCGTTGAGGGGGGTGCCGTCGGTCGTCGCGGTGGATTCGCTGCTGGCGTCGGCGGTGGGAGCGCCCAGGCTGCCCGGCTCGTAGGAGCTGCTGTCGTAGTCCTCGTAGGAGGTGCCGTCGGTGCCGTAGTCCTCACCGCCGGTGCCCGTACCCGTGGCGTCGGCGGGCGAGCCGACGGAGGAGGTGTCGGCGAGGCCGCCCTGGGAGGTGGACAGGTTCGTGGCGTCGTTGAGCGACGAGGTGTCGGCCGTCGTGGAACCGCTTCCGCCCTGGCTGTCGTTCAACTGGTCGAGCAGGTCGTCCAACGAGGAGCTGGACGAACCGGAGGAACCGGAGGAACCGGTGCCGGAGGACGAGCCCGAGGAGCCGCCGGCCGTGCCGTTCGTTCCTGACGGGTCGGTGGAGGTGTCAGGAGGGTTCGGGTTCAGGGAGGTGGTGGTGACCGTGCCATCGGGCTGGGTGACGGTGGTCGTGCCGTCGGGGTGGCTCTCCTGGACGGTGCCGTCGGGGAGGGTGGTGGTGACCGTGCCGTCGGGCTGGTACGTCACCACGCTTCCGTCCGGATAGGTCGTGGTGAGGGAGCCGTCGGGGTCGAAGGTGGTGGTGCCGCCGTCCGCGTCGGTGTAGGAGGGCGTCGTACCGGACGGGTCGCCGTCGGTCGTGGTGGAGGTGCCGGTGGCCGGATCGGTCACGGTGGTGGTGCCGTCGGGGTACGTGGTGGTGAGGGTGCCGTCCGGGTTGAGGACGGTGGTGGTGCCGCCGTCGTCGTCGGTGACGGCCTCGCCCGTGTTGAGCTTCTGGGTGGTCGTCTTCCCGTCGGGCGTGGTCGTGGTGAGCATGCCGGTCGTCGGGTTGAAGACGGTGAACCCGCCGTCCGGGGTGACGGTGCTCACCGATCCGTCGGGAAGCAGCGTGGTGGTGTCGGTGGTCGACCCGGTCGTGTCCGTGTCACCACCGAGGAGATCGTTGAGCGAGGTCGTATCGGTGGTCGAACCCGTCGTGTCGGTCGTCGACCCGCTGGTATCCGTGTCACCACCGAGAAGGTCGTTGAGCGACGTCGTGTCGGTGGTCGAACCCGTCGTGTCGGTCGTCGACCCGGTGGTGTCCGTGTCACCGCCGAGAAGGTCGTTGAGCGAGGTCGTGTCGGTGGTGGTCCCGCCTTCGCCCAGCAGGTTGCTGAGCCCGTCCCCCACACCCTCACCGAAGTCGCCCATGGTGTCGTTGAGGTCCGAGAAGCTGTCGTTGAGGCCGCCGCTCATGCCGTCGATGCTGTCGCCGACGTTGTTCAGGGCCTCCGTGATGCCGTCGTTGGCCTCGGCCGCCGATTCCTCCGCCGCCTTCTGTGCCTCGTCGGCCTTCCGCTCGGCCTCCGCCTGGGCGTCCTCCGCCTCCTTCTCCTGTCGCTCCGCCTCCTCCTCGGCGAGTTCGGTCTCCTCCATCTGGTACTTCTCGCTGAGCGTGGTGGCGTGCCGGGTCGCCAGAGGGCTTTCGAAGCCCTTGACGGCGTCGGCCCAGCTGTTGTTGAGAGCGGAGAGAGTCGTACGCGCCACCGGTCCGAGGACCATCTCGGCGTCGGCCTTCCACTTGTCCACCGCCGCCTGGCCGAGCTTCTTCCACGCGTCGTCCGTCGACAGGTCCCCGTACTGGGGGTGCACCTGCATGAAGGCGGACGTGGTGGAGTACTCGACGGTGATGGGTGTCACCTGGTCGACGATGCCCACCTTGCCCTGCTTCGTATGTTTGTCGACCTGGGTGATGTTGTTGTCGATCAGCCAGTCCCACAGCTCTGCCTTCAGCCGCACCAGTTCGTAGCGGGGGTCGTGAAGTTTGCTGGCCTCCCAGAACCGCCACACGTATCGCAGGTTCTCGGCGTTGCGCACCAGGCTGAGCTGGGCGCCGGCGAGCGCGTCGCCGATGTTGCTGCGGGGCGTGTAGGAGGAGTCGAAGGTGGTGTTCTTGCCCGCATAGTCCGTGCCGCCCAACTGGTCGACATAGTCTGAATAGTTGGCGTGCAGCACCTTGATCAGCTGTCGGAAGACTCCGGCGGCCTGGCCGCGCCAGGCCGCCTGTTCCTCGCCGAGGGACTTCTCCCACTGAGCCAGGTTCTCGGCCCGGTCGGTGAAGAACTTCTTCGTCCGGTCGACCGACTGCGCGGTGCGGGTGAAGGTGTTCAGGCTGACCGCGTCGGCGTTGGCGACGTGCTTGCCGGCGTAAGAGAGGCCCCGGGTGGTGTACTTGTCGAGGAGGGCATCGAGGCCCGCCTTGGCCCCGAAGACGTACTGGATCGCGGCGGCTCCGTTTCCGCTTCCGTCGCCGCGCGGTTGGTTGCCCGGTGCCCACAGGGCGGACAGGCCGTCGACGCCGGGGGGTGCGCCGAGCAGCGTCATGGAGAGCCGCCGCAGCTTGACCTTCCCGTGCGCACCGTTGCCGTCGGGCGTCGTGTAGAAAACGAGCTGGAAGTGGGAGCCGTCGTCCGTGCCGTAGCCCTGGGCCGCGCCGCCGTCCACCACGTCCACGGCGCGCATGGAGAGCTTCTCCAGCCGGTGCTGGTACAGCGGGACCCCCTCCGGGCTCTTCAGCGCGTCGAGGGCCGTGCCCCGCTCGGGCAGGGGGTAGCCGGTCAGCAGCCGTACGGCCCTGCGCCAGTCGTCGGGGGCTTCTTCCTGGGTGTCGGCCACAGCGGTTCGCTCCGCGGGGAGAGAGGAGAGGACAGGGGGAACGCAAGGTCAAGCGTCCTGCGGCTGGACTAGGTGGACTGGCCCTCGGAACCGAGTTCCTGGTCGACGTCGGTGAAGATCTCCAAGAGCTTCTCACCGTCGATCGCGGCCAGGGAGTCTCCCTGGCTGGCGAGGAGCGTGTCCAGGGTGGTCTCCAGGTCGCCCTCGATGTCCCCGAAGAGGATCTGCTGCGCCTTGAGGATGTCGTCGATGGCCTGGGCCGAGGCGATCACGGCCTCGACCAGGCTCTTGCCGTGCGTGGTGTCATCCGCGGCCATGGTGCCGATGGCCAGGATCTGGTTCTGGTCCAGGGTGTCGGGGGTGGTGTAGCCCTCCAGCAGGGTCCGCAGGGCCCGCGGGCCGTCGCTCTGGTCCTCGCGGATGGCCTTGAGTTCCGTGACGAACTCGGCGATCTCGTGGTCGAGGAGCGACTGGATTTCTTCGGCGTTCAGGTGGGTGAGGTCGGTCATCGGGGGCCGTCTCCTGAAGAGTGTCCGCTGCCCGCCCACGGGGGAACGGGCGGGTAGCGGACCGGGGGGTGGACCTGGAGGGGACTGCTCAGCGGCCGATGGCGATCTCGGACCACATCTCGCTCAGGGTCTGCTCGCTGTACTTGTAACTGCCGTGGATGTCGTTGAGCAGGGTGGCGTGCGAGGTCAGCAGCTTCTCCATGTTGGCCACGGCGCCGTCCCACTGCCGCTGCTTCTCCTGGTAGGCGTTCGAGTCGTCGCCGTACCAGGTCTTCTTGAGCTCGGCCAGCTCGTCCTCCAGCGCTCCCAGGGTGTTGGCGATGGCCTTGGTCTGCTCAACCATGTCGGCGGCAGCGTTGTCGACGTGGGCGTAGTCGACGTGGATATAGCCGTCACTGTAGTTATCGGACATCGGGGTTCTCGTCTCGTCGTCGGGACAGCGTGTAGGAGCGCGGCAGATCAGGTGGTGATGAGCTGGTCGAATGCCGCCTCTGCGGTCGCGCTCGCCTGCGCGATGGCCGTGGCGGCCTCGGACTGCGTCACGCCGTGCGCCTCGAGGCTCGCGTAGAGCCGGTCGATCATCTCCTGGAGGTTCTTCAGGATGACCGCGCACTGCTCGTCCCACTTGTCGAGCAGCAGCCCGAACTGGTTTCCGTCGGAGCCCTGGTAGGACTTGGAGAGGTTGGACCGGGTGTCCTGCACGTCCTGGCGGGACCGGCTGACGCCGTCGCGTGCCATCTCCAGGGCCAGGAGGCCCTTGACTGTCGCCTGTGCATTTGACTGCTGTACGCCTTCTGCCATGAGCCTGCCATCCTTGGGTGGGGTTGAGCGCTGTCGAGGGGACGTCAAGAACGCGAGAGGAAGAAGTGCGGAGACCGGGTCCCGCAGGCTTTTCGTGGCGGCCGGTGTGCAGCCTAGGACCACACCACACGCCAACTACACGCCTCTGAGCAGAACTTGAGGTTGCGGGTCCCCACGTTCAGCCCACGGAGGTACTAGGCGTCCGTCCCGGGGCTGCACCAGGAGAAGCCGGTCGGCACACGCATCCCTGCGCGCCGGCGGGTGTGCCGTTTACTCCCGGGGAAATACCTCCGCAACAGACAGGCAGAACCCGCGCCGGAGCGTCGACAGCCACCCGCCATGGGCCCGCCTCTCACGGAAACAGAATGGGTACCGGGACCGCCTGGGTCCTTGATCCGCAAGTGAGTTTGCACGGGCCGAACAGGCTGGTCAAGTGGGCGCCTTGCTATGTCCGGTAATGGACGGGTGAACACCTTCGGCATTCGCGAAATCACTGATGGATCGTCACATTGCTTTTGTGACAGCTAAATTGACTAAACATCAGTTCTACTATTGAGTAACGCCGGTTTCTCGGAGATGCCCACGCGCTCAGGGCTCTACGTACCGGCTGGAGAGGCCCCGTCGGAAACCTCCGGGGCACCCTCGCCCGGGACTTTGGCCGCAGGTCCCGCATCGCCTGCGGCAGCGGTCTCCCTCGCCTTGCCGGTCTTCGCGTCCGCACCCTCCGGGCCGCAGACCGGCCCAGTCGTCTCCACGGGCTGCTCCCCCGTGGCGGCCGCGGCGAGCAGGTCGGGACCGGTGGCCAGCATGGCCAGGAGCGTTGAGGGCAGGGCGACCGCGTCGTCGCTGGTGTAGCCGAGGGCGGTGAGTGCCTCAGCGTCCGGCACGCGGTACTTCACCCCGTCGTCGGAAACGAGATAGGTAGTGTCGCCCACTGGGGTGCCGGCGGCGCCCAGCGCGCGGACGAGAACACCTTCTCCGGGGCTGACCACCACGGTGTCCACTGTCAGACAGGCCGCAGCCGACGATTCGGTCACCGCCTCCGCGGCAGGGGCCAAAGACTCCCCGGGCACGAGTACGGAGGTGATCTGCACGCCGTTGGTGCCGGGTTCCACCTTGGCACAAGCGGCCGTTGCCGAGTCGGGTGCGGTGAGACGAGGAGGACGCGTGGGCAGTCCGGCGGCAAAGCCGGAATCCTCCCCCGCGGGAGCCAGATGCCCGGCGAGCAGGTCCGCGCCGAGCGGCAGTGCGGTGGGAGCGGCCCCGCCGTAGGCCTTGGCCCGGGTGTCGGGGTCGCCGAGGACGAGGGCAGCGCCGGTCTCGGTGAGCTCGACGAGCCCCTTCCTGCGAAGCAGGTAGTACTGCGGGGCCGAGCCCGGCACCCGCACTTTGAACACCTGGCCGACCCGGGCCGCACCTGCGGACAGGGAAGGTCCCGTACCGCCCCGGCCGGGGACGTCGGGCGCAGCAAGGTCGGGGCCCGGCACCAGGGCGTCGAGGAAGGCCGCGGAGACCGGGCGCGCGGTCGCGGAGCCGTAGCCGAGAGAGGCGGCGGCCCCGGAGCCCTCTCCCAGGCGCAGGCGCGAGCCCTGCCAGACGAGATACCGCGCCTTGTCCGGCCCTTCCACCAGCAGCGCCAGGCCTGCGGCGACCGGATGCCCGGCGGCGGCCGCCCCGGCCACCACGGTGGTGGCGGGCACGGAAGCGGCAGCCGAGGAGGACTCCCCGGTGGCTGTAAGGGTGGAGCAGACCTGCCAGGCGCCCCGGCTCAGGCCGGAGGCGGCAGGTACGGAGTCCGGGGCTCCGGTGATGCCTACCGGTGCGCCCAGCGGAGTGCCGCGCAGCGAGGCGGTACGCACGTCCGTGACGGTGAGCTGTCCGCCGCCGACGAGCAGCGCCGAGGCGTAGTTGCGGACGGGCCGCAGCCGCCCGTCGATATAGAGATAGCGGGCGCCGGTCTCCCGGTTCACGACGAGGGTGCCTGGCGACTTCCAGGAGGTGGCGCCGCCCGGGGAGACAAGTCCGTAGACGAAGGCTCCGGCGCCCACGAGGACCGTAACGAGACAGCCGAGCACGACGCCGCGGGTCGTACGGGACAGCGGGCTCTCAGGGATATCCGGGTCGGCGAGCACCATGCCAGAGACGAGCCGGCCCATGACAAAGGAATGGGCCTGGACCTGGTCACGCTTGGACTGCATGGAATGGGTACCTTTCCGTTCTTGCCGCCTTGACGGCTGCGGTCAGCCGTTGAGGGCACGCAGCGCGGTGAAAGCCCCGAACACCCAGGCCGTCAGGGGCAGCAGAGCAACAGCGAGCAGGGAGTGGAGCAGTTCGGCGGCCCGGCCCCAATAGGGCAGCAGACGACGGCCCGGCACCGTCCAGGAAGCGATGGCCAGGGCCGCGGCCGCGGCGAGGACTCCCGCAGCCAGAGCAGGGCGGTCCCCGGGCGGCAGCGAAGCGGACGCAGCAGCCGTCAGCAGCACCGCGCCGCAGGCTCCCGGCACCACCAGAGCAAGCCGCTGCCAGACGTTGACCATACTGCGGCCGTGCAGAAGCAGGAGCAGGACCAGGGTTGCCGAGGTGAGCAGCTCGGGCAGGCCAGGCCGACGCAGGAGGGCGAACAGGCAGGCGGCACAGACCAGTCCGGTCGCACCGTAGAGGGCGGTCATCCAGTCGCTGGCCGCTTCGGTGCGGGTGGTGACGTCCCGGCCCTGGTAGGGATCGATGCCCTCCTGGAGCTGATGCGGTGTGGTGGGCAGCGCGGGCATGCGCATCCCGGCAAGACGGAAAGCCAGGACCGGAACAAAGGCGCCCAGGGCGACGGCCAGGGCGGCCACCGCTGCAGCGGCGCTGGCCGCCGGTACGTCGAGGAGACTCATCAGCGCTCCGGCCGCCACTGCGGCAGCGGCGAGCACCGCGGTGGCGGCGAAGAGGGTGCTGTAGACGGCGGCCGCAGCGAGGCCGAGGACGGCCGCACCCGCGCCGGCCGCGCCGGCAGCCAGGAGCCGGGCGCCGAACACATGATGACCCTGAGGACCGAAGAGATCACCGCCGGGCACCAGCCAGCCCGCGAGCGCCAGGCTGGGGGCGGCCATGACACCGAGGGTGGCGCTGGCCGCCGCGTCGCCGACGGCCCGGCTGGCAGAGGCGGCGCCGGCGAGCAGCAGCACACCGGTGAGGCCGGCCATGGCCGCGCGTACCGCGGCCGGGCCGCCGGGCCAGGCCAGGACAGTCAGGGCGGTCAGGACTCCCGCCACTACAAACCCTCGCAGCAGCCGACGGCTCACCTGCGGTGTCCAGGTGTGCAGCCGCTCCCGGGTGGCCTCGGCTATTCCGTCGACAAGGTCGTCCAGCCGTACCTCCGGCAGAGCGTCCGTGTGAGGGCGCAGGTAGAGAACCTCACCGTCCCTGAGGCCGAGCCCCGCGAGCGTGCTCTCGTCATTGAGGGGCTTCTCACCGAGCCGCTGGAGAGCCCAGCCGCCATGGTCCAGTCCGCTGTCGCCCAGTGCCTCGCCCGCGTACCGCAGAACGGCAGGCAGGAGGTCGGCAACCGGTACGTCGGACGGCACCGCCAAGTCGACGGTGCGAGCCGGGGCACGGACGGTCAGATGGCACAGAGCGGCCACCGATGTTTCGGTCATTGGGGGGGACCACGCTTCCAAGAAGAGTCAACTACGCGCTTTGCACAGTGTGTTGATCGCGTGCAGACTACTGACGACCCGCAACGCCGTCGATGATCGGGTCTCGCTTCCCGGCCCCGGCCCCGGCTCGCTGTGCCCCGGCCCGGCGGCCCGGCGCCCTCGTGAAGGAGCCCCCACGTGAGTGTTGTCCTTTACCGTCGTCCCGCACGCAGACGCGGCCCGGACATGCCGGAGGGCGAACTGAGCCTCCAGGAGCCGCCGGTACTCCCGGAAGTAGTGCCGGACAACTCGGCCGTGTGGACCTATCTGCCCATGGCGATGATGTCGCTCTCCATGATGCTGATGTTCCTCCGTCCGGGCACCAGCGGTGCGCTCACCTACGTGGCCCTGGGCATGATGGTGCTGGCCACGGCGGCCATGATCCTGGGCCAGGTGATGAAGAAGGGCAACGAACGCAAACAGCGCCTGGGCGGGGAGCGCCGGGACTACCTGCGTTACCTGGCACAGACCCGGCGCAAGGTGCACCGCACGATCGCGGAGCAGCACTCGGCTCTCGCGTGGCGTCATCCGGCGCCTTCGGCGCTGCGCTCGATGGTGGATTCCGCCAGGCTGTGGGAACGCCGGCCTCGCGACGAAGACTTCGCGGAGGTGCGGATCGCCGTCGGGGACCAGCAGCTGGCGACCCGTCTCACGCCGCTGGCCACGAAACCTGTGGAAGACCTCGACCCGATCGCCGCACACGCACTCCGCCGGTTCGTGCGGGCCTACAGCACGGTCCCGGAGCAGCCGATCGCACTGTATCTGCGCTCCTGGAGCCGGGTCCTGCTCCGTGGTGACCAGGAGGCGGCCCGGGACATGGTGCGGGCCGCGCTGTGCCAACTGGCACTGTTCCACGCACCGGAGGAACTGTGCATCGCGCTCTGTGTGAGCGAAGAGCGCAAAGCCGACTGGGAATGGGTGAAGTGGCTGCCGCACGGCCTGCACCCGCACGAGCAGGACGGGGCAGGCCCCGCCCGGATGGTCTCCTCCGCGTTCACAGGCGTGGAAGACCTGCTGGGCGCAGAGTTCGCCGAGCGCCCCGGGTTCGACACGGAAACCGCGCCCGGTCGTGAGGAGCCGTTCACCGTACTGGTGGTGGACGGAGTACCGATCCCCAGCGGACACCGGCTGGACACCCAGGGGTACCGCAACGCCCTCGTGGTCGACCTGTCGGGAGAACTGCGCTGGCGGCCAGGGCGCACCACCCTCCGACTGAACGTGGCCCGGGACTCGGTGAGCCTGGTGCGCACCGACCGCAGCCGCAAAGAGCAGACCACCCACCTGGGGCGGCCCGACGCGGTGGGGCCCCACGGCGCCGAGGCGCTGGCCCGGCTGCTTTCCCCCTACAGGATGGGCCTGTCCGCGGACACGGCGGAACCGCTGGCCACCGACGTGGAGCTCACGAGCCTGCTGGGCATCCGCGACCTACGACGCCACCACCCCGCCGACCTGTGGGAACGCAACACCGGATCGACCCGTCTGCGAGTGCCCGTCGCGGTCGGCTCGGACGGGCTGCCAGTGGAGATCGACATCAAGGAGTCGGCCCAGGGCGGCATGGGACCGCACGGAATGCTGATCGGCGCCACAGGCTCCGGAAAGAGCGAGCTGCTGCGGACCCTGGTGCTCGCGCTGGCGCTGACCAACTCCTCGGAAACACTGAACTTCGTCCTCGTCGACTTCAAGGGCGGAGCGACCTTCCTCGGCCTGGACGAACTGCCGCACACCTCAGCAGTGATCACCAACCTCGCTGACGAAACAGCACTGGTGGAAAGGATGCAGGACGCACTGCACGGGGAACTGGTCCGCCGCCAGGAACTACTGCGCGCAGCCGGCAACTACACCTCGGCACTCGACTACGAGAAGGCGCGCGCCTCCGGTACCCCTCTGGACCCGCTTCCCAGCCTTTTCGTCATCGTCGACGAGTTCAGCGAACTCCTCGCCGCACACCGCGACTTCATGGAGCTTTTCGTGATGATCGGCCGACTGGGCCGGTCCCTGGGCGTGCACCTGCTGCTCGCCTCGCAGCGACTCGACGAGGGCCGCATGCACCAACTGGAGGGGCACCTCTCCTACCGGGTCGGACTGCGCACCTTCTCCGCGATGGAGAGCCGGGGCGTACTGGGTGTCACGGACGCCTATGAGCTGCCCTCGCAGCCCGGCGCAGGCTACCTCAGAAGCGGGGTGGACGAGCTGACCCGCTTCCGGGCCGCCTATGTCTCGGGCAGCTACCAGGAGCGGCGCAGCGCGGTCACACAGGCCCGGGTCGCCAACCAGGTCGTGCCGTGGACGACCGGCTACGTGGTGCCCCGCACCCCGGCCGCGGCACCGGAGCCCGAGCCGCAAACCGAAGAGTCCGACGATGACGTGAGCCTGCTGTCCGTTGCGGTGGACCGGCTGCGCGGGGCAGGACCGGCCGCACTGCAGGTATGGCTGCCGCCCCTGGACACCCCGGCAACCCTGGACGCCCTCCTGCCCGGCCTGACCATCAGCCCGGAACGAGGCCTGACCGCCTCGGGCTGGCCAGGCACAGGGCAGCTGCGGGTCCCGGTGGGCCTGGTCGACAAACCATTCCAGCAGCGGCGTGACCCACTGGTGGTGGACCTCTCAGGGAGCGGCGGACACCTTGCGGTGGCCGGCGGCTCGCAAAGCGGCAAATCCACCGTGCTCCGCACAGTGATCGCCGCACTCGCACTCACCCACACCCCCCGCGAAGTGCAGTTCTACTGCCTGGACCTGGGCGGCGGAACCCTGAGCGGGCTGACAGGGCTGCCGCACGTGGGCGGGGTTGCCAGCCGGCTGGACTCCGAACGCATCACCCGCACCCTGTCAGAAGTGACAGCACTCCTCGACCACCGGGAACAATTCTTCCTCAACCACGGGGTCGACTCGATGGCGACCTACCGGCGCCGGCGCGCGGGCGGTGAGTTCACCGAGGAGCCATACGGTGACGTCTTCCTCGTGGTGGACGGCTGGAGCACAGTGCGTCAGGACTTCGACGCGCTCATCCCCGCCTTCAACCGGATCGCGGCCCGAGGCCTCAACTTCGGTGTCCACCTGTTCGTCTCCACCTCTCGCTGGGTGGAGCTGTCCGTGCAGGTCCGAGACCAGATGGGGACACGGCTGGAGCTGCGAATGGGCGACCACATGGACTCGGTCGTGGATATCCGCAAGGCGGCCACGGTTCCCCGCCTTCCTGGGCGGGGGCTCGTGAAGGAGGGCAAGCTGCACATGCTGACTGCCCTGCCCCGGATCGACGGTGAGCAGCGTACGGAAAACCTTGCGGACGGTGTTGCCGACCTGGTGGAGCAGGTGACTGCCGCGTGGTCCGGGCCGTCCGCTCCGCCGGTGCGCACACTGCCGCACCAGCTGCCGGCAAGCGACCTGCCAGAGCCGGAGACTTCGGACGGCCTGAGGATCGCACTGGGCTTGGACGAGGAGACCCTCGCGCCCCTCTGGCACGACTTCAGCCGCACCCCGCACCTGGTATGCGTCGGCGACAGCGAAAGCGGCAAGACGAACCTACTGCGGCTTGTAGCGGCGGCGATCATCGCCCGCTACGCTCCGTCACAGGCGCGGATCCTCGTGGTGGACTACCGGCGCGAGCTGGCGGAGACGGTGCCCAAGGAATACCGCCTGGGGCACGCAGTCAACGCGGACGTGCTTCGCGAGTTGGTCGTCGGATCTGCGCGGGCCACGGCAACCCGGCTGCCCGGGCCGGACATCACCCCTGCGCGGATGCGACGTGCGGACTGGTGGCAGGGCCCTCGTCTGTTCATCCTCGTCGACGACTACGACATGGTGGGCGGCGGGATCACCGCACATCCCTTCGGTCCGATCCTGGACCATCTGTCCATGGGCCACGAGGTGGGTCTGCACGTGATCGTGGCCCGCTCCGCGACCGGTGCGGGACGCGGATTCAACGACCAGTTGCTCCGGCGACTGGACGAGGCCAACACACCTGGGCTGCTGCTCTCCTGCCCGCCCACAGAGGGACACATGTTCGGCCAGAAGCCACGCATCCTGATCCCCGGACGTGCCCAGTACGTCGCACGCCGCAAGAGCGTGCTCGTCCAAACGGCACTGGCCCCGTCCGACCCCGACGGGCCACCGGACGAGGTGTGAACCGGGGCGGCCGGAGCAGGCCACCACCCTGGGCGAGCGGCTGGGCCCTGACCCTGGAGTTTGGACACCGGAGAGACTTGGATCTTGATGGTCCAGGAGAACGGAGTCCCTGTGGGGATGAAGCATTACCCCGCCGA
>NZ_JBVJND010000028.1:0-138881 GCF_055583825.1 Streptomyces sp. NPDC104367
GGCCCGTCCCCGACGGACGCCGCCCTCGCCGCCGACCTCGCGCTGCCGATCGAGGAGCTGGAACTGACCGTCCGCTCCTACAACTGCCTCAAGCGGGAGGGCATCCACTCGGTGGGTGAGCTCGTCGCGCGTTCCGAGGCCGACCTGCTGGACATCCGCAACTTCGGTGCGAAGTCCATCGACGAGGTCAAGGCGAAGCTGGCCGGCATGGGCCTGGCCCTGAAGGACAGCCCGCCCGGATTCGACCCGACCGCCGCCGCGGACGCCTTCGGCGCGGACGACGATGTGGACGCGGGCTTCGTGGAGACCGAGCAGTACTGAGTCCCCACCTTTCCGGGGCCCGCAGCGACGGACCCCGGATCTTCGACAGACAACCGTCTGCTCGGATACTGACCCCGGTACCTGACACGGCCGGGGCAGACACACAGGAGAAGAACAATGCCGAAGCCCACCAAGGGTGCCCGTCTGGGCGGCAGCGCCGCGCACGAGAAGCTGCTCCTCGCGAACCTCGCGAAGAGCCTCTTCGAGCACGGCCGTATCACCACCACCGAGGCGAAGGCCCGCCGCCTGCGCCCGTACGCGGAGCGTCTGGTCACCAAGGCGAAGAAGGGCGACCTTCACAACCGCCGTCAGGTGCTCCAGGTCATCACGGACAAGAGCATCGTGCACACGCTCTTCACCGAGATCGGTCCGCGCTACGAGAACCGCCCGGGTGGCTACACCCGTATCACCAAGATCGGTAACCGCCGTGGCGACAACGCGCCCATGGCCGTCATCGAGCTGGTCGAGGCGCTGACGGTGGCGCAGCAGGCGACCGGTGAGGCCGAGGCCGCGACGAAGCGCGCGGTCAAGGAGGCCGAGGAGGCCACGGTCGAGGAGACCAAGGCCGACGAGGTCGTCGAGGACGCCAAGCCGGAGGCCGAGGAGGCGTAAGCCCTCCTCGGGCTGCCGGTCCGTCGTGGCCGGTCGCGCAGTTCCCCGCGCCCCTCACGGGGCGCATGAGCGGGTCCGTTCCTTTCGAGGGACGGGCCCGCTTTTCTTCTCCTGAGAGGATCTCCGTGTGAGTGACGAAGTGCAGCCCGGCCGTGTCCGTGTCCGTCTCGACCTGTCCTACGACGGGAGCGGGTTCCACGGGTGGGCCAAGCAGGCCGGCGGGAAGCGGACCGTGCAGGGGGAGATCGAGGACGCCCTGCGGGTCGTGACGCGGTCGCAGGACACGGCGTACGAGCTGACCGTCGCCGGGCGGACCGACGCCGGGGTGCACGCGCGCGGGCAGGTCGCCCATGTGGATCTGCCGGCCGGGCTGTGGGAGGAGCAGGGCGGGAAGCTGCTGAAGCGGCTCGCCGGGCGCCTGCCGAAGGACGTGCGGGTGTGGTCCCTCACCGAGGCCCCCGAGGGCTTCAACGCCCGTTTCTCGGCCGTCTGGCGCCGGTACGCGTACCGGGTGACCGACAACCCGGGCGGGGTCGACCCGCTGCTGCGCAACCACGTCCTGTGGCACGACTGGCCGCTGGACGTGACCGCCATGAACGAGGCGGCGGCACGGCTGCTCGGGGAGCACGACTTCGCCGCGTACTGCAAGCGCCGGGAGGGCGCGACGACCATCCGGACCCTCCAGCAGCTGAGCCTGGAGCGGGGGGCCGACGGGATCGTCACGGCCACGGTGCGGGCCGACGCCTTCTGCCACAACATGGTGCGGTCGCTGATCGGCGCGCTGCTGTTCGTGGGGGACGGGCACCGGGGCCCCGAGTGGCCCGGCAAGGTGCTGGCCGCGGGCGTCCGGGACTCGGCCGTGCACGTCGTACGACCGCACGGCCTGACCCTGGAGGAGGTCGGCTACCCGGCGGACGAGCTGCTCGCGGCGCGCAACAGGGAAGCGCGCAACAAGCGGTCGCTGCCGTCCGCCGGCTGCTGCTGAGCGCCGGCCCCGCCGGTCACTGGTCGGCGGCGGCCGACGCCTGGGCCTCGCCCCGCCGGCGGATCTGCCGGAAGGTGAACTCCGCCAGGTCGTCGCCGGTCTGGAAGACCTTGGTGTCCTTGGTGGTGACGTCCTTGCCGTCGAGGAAGCCGGCGGTGGTGAAGTAGGCGTAGCGGCCGTAGGAGTTGGTCGTCGTACGGCAGACGCCGGAGGCGCAGAAGTTCTTCACCCCGGAGCCGGCCAGGGCCGTCACGAAGCCCTTCTTGTCGGCCTCGCCCTTGGCCTTGGTGGCCTGTGCTTCGGTGTTGAACACGGCCACGCCGACCGTCACCGCCACGCCGTCCTTGAAGTAGGTGACGCGCAGCAGACGGGTGCAGTTGTTCTTGGTGAGGATGTCCGGGAGCGTGCCCCTGGCGGCCGTGGCGCACTTCTTGGTGTCGGCCGTGGCGCCCTTCTTGTAGACCGTCTCGCCCATGGTCAGCTGGGTGCCCGGGAAGAGGGTCTCGGCGCTGAGCGGTGCCGTGTCCTTCTGCACGCTGCCGATGAAGTCCTCCGGGTCCAGCGGCGGTGGCGCGCTGGTCGGCGCGAAGGACGGCGTCGCGTCCGCCGAGCCGCTGGGGAGCGAGGCGCTCGCCGGCAGGTTGGTGGGCGTGCCGGAGGCGTTGTTGTCGCCGTTCGCGGACACCACGGCCATGGCGACGGCGGTGCCGACGGCCAGGGTGGCGACCACGCCACCGCCGATGAACAGCACCTTGCGCCGCTTGGTCCGCGTTTCCGAGGCGTCCGCCAGCGCTGCCCAGTCCGGGGTCGGTCCGGAACTGCTGTCGCGCCAGGGCTGCTGAGACTGCGGTTTCCAGGGATCCCACTGGGACTGGGGTCCCCCCTGCCCATAAGTCATGGGGCGCATCTTAGACGGGGGCCGGGGGCGCCGGTGTGACAGTACGAACGGCGATAGTGGACCTTTGGGGCGGGATGGCGCATCCCGGCGTCCACGTCAGCTCGTTTTGACCCTTCCGGGTGTGCCCTTGTAGGCTTGCTCTTCGTTGTGTATTGGCTTGCTCATTCTCACGGGACGGGCCCTTACACCGGTCCACCGGGCCGATGACCAGCGACCCCACTACGCGGTATGCGTCGCCGCCGTGCGGTCCAGGCTGTCGTGATCGTTTCGGTGACCTGTTCAGGACCATTCACTCGAAGCGAAGGCTACGAACCGTGCGTACGTACAGCCCCAAGCCCGGCGATGTGACGCGCCAGTGGCACGTCATCGACGCTCAGGACGTCGTCCTGGGTCGTCTCGCCACGACCGCCGCGTCCCTTCTGCGGGGCAAGCACAAGCCGATCTACGCCCCTCACGTCGACACCGGTGACTTCGTCATCATCATCAACGCCGACAAGGTGCACCTCTCCGGCAACAAGCGGACCCAGAAGATGGCGTACCGCCACTCCGGCTACCCGGGTGGTCTGCGCTCCGTCCGTTACGACGAGCTCCTCGACAAGAACCCCGAGAAGGCCATCGAGAAGGCCGTCAAGGGCATGCTCCCCAAGAACACGCTGGGCCGTCAGATGCTCTCGAAGCTGAAGGTCTACAAGGGTGACGTGCACCCGCACGCTGCGCAGCAGCCGGTGCCGTTCGAGATCACCCAGGTCGCGCAGTAGTTCCGGCCACCCCCTAAGACAGAAAAGAATCTGAGGAGCATCGTGGCCGAGACCACTGTTGAGCAGCCGGTCGAAGAGACCGAGACCGAGCTCGTCGACATCGACAGCTACACCACCGAGTCGGACGTCCCCGTCGAGGGCGAGTACACCTCCGAGTCGCTCGCGTCCCGCTTCGGCGACCCGCAGCCGGCCGCCGGCCTGGGCCGTCGCAAGAACGCCATCGCCCGCGTCCGGATCGTCCCGGGCACCGGCAAGTGGAAGATCAACGGTCGCACCCTCGAGGACTACTTCCCGAACAAGGTGCACCAGCAGGAAGTCAACGAGCCCTTCAAGGTGCTGGAGCTCGAAGGCCGTTACGACGTCGTCGCCCGCATCGCCGGTGGCGGTGTCTCCGGTCAGGCCGGTGCGCTCCGTCTCGGTGTCGCCCGCGCGCTGAACGAGGCCGACGTCGACAACAACCGCGGCCCGCTCAAGAAGGCCGGCTTCCTCAAGCGCGACGACCGTGCGGTCGAGCGCAAGAAGGCCGGTCTGAAGAAGGCCCGCAAGGCCCCGCAGTACAGCAAGCGCTAACCACAGTCGCCTGCACGTACTCCGAACGCCCCGGCGGCACGCCACATGTGCCGCCGGGGCGTTCGTTTATCTCGGCCGAGGGCGTATAACGACACAAGACGCTCAAAGGCTGGTGTGATCGCATGACAAAGCGCCTGCCATCATTTCCAGGCAGCAAGGACGCTTCCTCAGGAGGACAAGTGGGACGACTCTTCGGCACGGACGGCGTGCGCGGTGTCGCCAACGCGGACCTGACCGCCGAGATGGCGCTCGGCCTGTCCGTCGCGGCGGCGCACGTGCTGGCCGAGGCGGGCACGTTCGAGGGCCACCGGCCTACGGCGGTCGTCGGACGCGATCCGCGTGCGTCCGGGGAGTTCCTGGAGGCCGCCCTGGTGGCCGGCCTGGCGAGCGCCGGCGTCGACGTGCTGAAGGTCGGTGTCCTCCCGACCCCCGCGGTCGCCCACCTCACCGCCGAACTCGGCGCCGACCTCGGTGTCATGCTCTCCGCCAGCCACAACGCGATGCCCGACAACGGCATCAAGTTCCTCGCCCGCGGCGGGCACAAGCTCGACGACGAGCTGGAGGAGCGGATCGAGTCCGTGTACGAGGCCCACCGGCACGGCGAGCCGTGGGAGCGGCCGACCGGCGCGGGCGTCGGCCGGGTGCGGTCGTACGACGAGGGGTTCGAGCAGTACGTCGGCCATCTGCTGGCGGTGCTCCCGAACCGGCTCGACGGCCTGAAGATCGTCCTGGACGAAGCGCACGGCGCGGCCGCGGGGGTCTCGCCGGAGGCGTTCCGCCGGGCGGGCGCGGAGATCGTCACCATCGGCGCCGAACCGGACGGCCTCAACATCAACGCCGGCTGCGGTTCGACCCACCTGGGCCCGCTGAAGGCCGCGGTCGTCGAGCACGGGGCCGACTTCGGCATCGCGCACGACGGGGACGCGGACCGGTGCCTGGCCGTGGACCACACCGGCGAGGAGGTCGACGGCGACCAGATCATGGCCGTGCTCGCGCTCGCCATGCGGGAGCGCGGTGCGCTGCGCGCGGACACCGTCGTCGCCACCGTCATGTCCAACCTGGGCTTCAAGCTGGCGCTGGAGCGGGAGGGGCTGCGGCTCGTACAGACCGCGGTGGGCGACCGGTACGTGCTGGAGGGGATGAAGGAGCACGGCTACGCCCTCGGCGGCGAGCAGTCCGGGCACGTCATCATCCTCGACCACGCGACGACCGGTGACGGCACGCTGACCGGGCTGCTGCTGGCGGCGCGGGTCGCACAGACCGGGAAGTCCCTGCGGGAGCTGGCCGGTGTGATGGAGCGGCTGCCGCAGGTGCTGATCAACGTCCCGGACGTCGACCGGACGCGGGTGAAGACCTCGGCGGACCTGGCGGCGGCGGTGGCCGAGGCGGAGCGGGAGCTGGGGGAGACGGGGCGCGTGCTGCTCCGCCCTTCGGGCACCGAGCCGTTGGTGCGGGTGATGGTGGAGGCCGCCGACATCGAGCAGGCGCGGTCGGTGGCGGGGCGGCTGGCCGACGCCGTCAAGTCCGCGCTGGGGTAGGTGTCTTCCCCGGGTACGGGGTGGGGGGGTCTGCGGGGGCGGGCCGCGGGTGGGCCGTGGCTGGTCGCGCAGCTCCCCGCGCCCCTTACGGGGCTCTCCGGCTGACGGGGTGTCACAGCTTGCGCAGCCTGAGGCGCTGGACCTTGTGGTCCGGGCCCTTTCTGACGACGAGGGTGGCGCGGCCGCGGGTGGGGGCGATGTTCTCCACCAGGTTGGGCTTGTTGATGGTGCGCCAGAGACCGCGGGCGTAGTCGAGGGCCTCCTCCTCGGACACCTGGGTGTACGTGCGGAAGTACGAGTCGGGGTCCTGGAAGGCGGTCTGGCGCAGCTTCTTGAAGCGGTTGAGGTACCAGTGCTCGATGTCCTCGGTGCTCGCGTCGACGTACACGCTGAAGTCGAAGTAGTCCGCGAGTCCGACCCGGGTGCGGCCGTCCTGGCCCGGGAGGGCGGGCTGGAGGACGTTGAGGCCCTCGACGATCAGGATGTCGGGGCGGCGGACCGTGAGTTTCCGGTCCGGCACGATGTCGTAGATCAGGTGTGAGTAGACGGGTGCGGTGACCTCGTCCTTGCCGGCCTTGATGTCGGCGACGAAGCGGGTCAGGGCCCGGCGGTCGTACGACTCGGGGAAGCCCTTGCGGGACATCAGGCCGCGGGCCTCCAGCTCCCTGGTGGGCAGCAGGAAACCGTCGGTGGTCACCAGCTCGACCCGCGGGTGCTCGGGCCAGCGGGAGAGCAGGGCCTGGAGGAGCCGCGAGACGGTGGACTTCCCGCAGGCCACGGAGCCGGCGACGCCTATCACGAACGGGGTGCCGGACTGGGTGCCCTGCTCGCCCAGGAACGTGTTCAGGGCCCCTCTGAGGCCGTCCGTCGCGCCGACGTACAGATTGAGCAGCCGGGAGAGCGGGAGATAGATGTCCCGCACCTCGTCGAGGTCGATGACGTCGCCGAGGCCGCGCAGCTTCTCGACCTCCTCGGCGGTGAGCGGCAGCGGCGTCTTGTCGCGCAGCGCGCTCCACTCGGAACGGGTGAGGTCGACGTAGGGAGTCGCCTCCGGCCTGTGCCGGTGGGCGCTCCGGGAGATCGAGGAGACCGGAGAGATCACATTCCATTGTTAACGGAGTTTGAACGGAACGGCGGGTGGGGTCGGTCACGTGCGGACCACGGTGAGTGCCGGGAGTGCCGCCGGCCGGGTCCCGACCCCCGGGATCATTTCCGATTTCGGGCATGCTGAGCCGTGTTCGGGCGGCTTGCGGCACTTAGGCTGCGGCCCATGTGCGGAATCGTGGGATACGTGGGGGCGCAGTCGGCGCTCGATGTGGTGGTCTCCGGGCTGAAGCGGCTGGAGTACCGGGGTTACGACTCGGCGGGCGTCGCCGTGCTCGCGGACGGCGGACTGGCCTCGGTGAAGAAGGCCGGGAAGCTCGTCAACCTGGAGAAGGAACTCCAGGAGCGGCCGCTGCCGGACGGCTCCACCGGGATCGGGCACACCCGCTGGGCCACCCACGGCGGACCGACGGACGCCAACGCGCACCCGCACCTCGACAACGCGGGCCGGGTCGCCGTCGTCCACAACGGGATCATCGAGAACTTCGCCGCGCTCCGCGCCGAGCTGGCGGAGCGGGGGCACGACCTGGAGTCCGAGACGGACACCGAGGTGGTGGCGCACCTGCTGGCCGAGGAGTTCTCCGGCACCGCCGACCTCGCCGAGGCCATGCGGCTGGTGTGCCGGCGTCTGGACGGCGCGTTCACGCTGGTCGCGGCGCACGCCGACGAGCCGGACGTGGTGGTGGGCGCGCGCCGCAACTCCCCGCTCGTGGTGGGCGTCGGCGAGGGCGAGGCCTTTCTCGCCTCGGACGTCTCCGCGTTCATCGACCACACGCGGTCGGCGATCGAGCTGGGCCAGGACCAGGTGGTGGAGCTGCGCCGGGACGGCGTGACCGTGACCGGCTTCGACGGCGCCCCGGCGGACGTCCGCTCGTACCACATCGACTGGGACGCGTCGGCCGCGGAGAAGGGGGGCTACGACTACTTCATGCTCAAGGAGATCGCCGAGCAGCCCAAGGCGGTCGCCGACACCCTGCTGGGCCGTATCGACGCGAACGGCTCGCTGACCCTGGACGAGGTCCGGATCGGCGCGGCCGAGCTGCGCGAGGTCGACAAGGTCGTCATCGTCGCGTGCGGCACGGCCTTCCACGCCGGCCTGATCGCCAAGTACGCGATCGAGCACTGGACGCGCATCCCGTGCGAGGTGGAGCTGGCGAGCGAGTTCCGCTACCGGGACCCGATCCTCGACCCGCGCTCCCTGGTCATCGCCATCTCGCAGTCCGGCGAGACCATGGACACCCTGATGGCGCTGCGGCACGCGCGGGAGCAGGGCTCCAAGGTGCTCGCCATCTGCAACACCAACGGCTCGACGATCCCGCGCGAGTCCGACGCGGTGCTGTACACGCACGCGGGCCCGGAGGTGGCGGTCGCCTCCACCAAGGCGTTCCTCACCCAGCTGGTGGCGTGCTACCTGGTCGCCCTCTACCTCGGCCAGGTCCGGGGCACCAAGTGGGGCGACGAGATCGGCGCCGTGATCCGGGACCTCTCGCACATCTCCGGCGAGGTCGAGCGGGTGCTGGAGACCATGGAGCCGGTCCGGGCGCTGGCGCGCTCGCTGGCGGACAAGAAGACGGTGCTGTTCCTCGGCCGGCACGTCGGCTACCCGGTCGCGCTCGAAGGCGCGCTCAAGCTCAAGGAGCTGGCGTACATGCACGCCGAGGGCTTCGCGGCGGGCGAGCTCAAGCACGGGCCGATCGCGCTCATCGAGGAGGACCTGCCGGTCGTGGTCGTGGTGCCGTCCCCGCGCGGCCGCTCGGTGCTGCACGACAAGATCGTCTCCAACATCCAGGAGATCCGGGCCCGGGGCGCCCGCACCATCGTCATCGCGGAGGAGGGGGACGAGGCGGTCGTGCCGTACGCCGACCACCTGATCCGCATCCCGGCGACGCCGACCCTGCTCCAGCCGCTCGTCGCGACGGTCCCGCTCCAGGTCTTCGCCTGCGAGCTGGCGACGGCGCGCGGCAACGAGGTGGACCAGCCGCGCAACCTGGCGAAGTCGGTCACCGTGGAGTGACCGTAGGGTGCTGACCATGAGCATCATCGGGGTCGGAATCGACGTCGCCGAGATCGACCGGTTCCGGGAGTCGCTGGAGCGCACTCCCGGGCTGGCCGGGCGGCTGTTCGTCGAGCGGGAGTTGTTCCTGCCGAGCGGGGAGCGGCGTGGCGCCGCCTCGCTCGCGGCGCGGTTCGCGGCCAAGGAGGCGCTGGCCAAGGCGCTGGGCGCGCCGCCCGGACTGCTCTGGACGGACGCGGAGGTCGTCGTCGAGGACAGCGGGCGGCCGCTCCTGCGGGTGCGGGGCAGCGTGGCCGAGTGCGCGGCGCGGCTCGGGGTGCGGTCGTGGCACGTGTCGCTCAGTCATGACGCGGGTGTCGCCTCGGCCGTGGTGATCGCGGAGGGCTGACCCGGCGGGGCGGCGGCGGATGCGCGTCCCGCCGGTTCCGGGGGAGACTCGGGACATGCGGACTGCTTACAGCGTGGAGACGGTACGGGCGGCCGAGCGGGAGCTGATGGCGCGGCTGCCCGAGGGGGCGCTGATGCAGCGGGCCGCGGCCGGGCTGGCCGTCGCCTGCGCGCAGTTGCTCGGACGGGTGTACGGCGGGCGGGTGGTCCTGCTGGTCGGCAGCGGGGACAACGGCGGGGACGCGCTGTACGCCGGAGCGCGGCTGGCGCGGCGGGGCGCGGGGGTCACGGCTGTGCTGCTCGCGCCGGAGCGGACCCACCAGGACGCGCTGGCGGCGCTGCGCCGGGCCGGTGGCACCGCCGTACCGCCCGGCGCCGCCGAGGAGTTGGTCCTGCGGGCCGATCTGGTGGTCGACGGGATCGTGGGCATCGGGGGGAAGGGCGGGCTGCGCCCGGAGGCGGCCGCGCTGGCCGAGGCCGTGGCGCGGTCGCGGGCCGCCGTGGTCGCGGTGGACCTGCCGAGCGGGGTGGAGGCGGACAGCGGCGAGGTGCGCGGGGCGGCGGTACGGGCCGATCTCACCGTCACCTTCGGGACGCACAAGCCGGCGCTGCTGGTCGATCCGGCGCGCGAGTACGCCGGTTCGGTACGGCTGGTCGACATCGGGCTCGAACTGCCCCGGCCGGCCGCGCTGGAGGCGCTCCAGGACGCGGACGTGGCCCGGCTGCTGCCGGCGCCGGGCGCGGAGAGCGACAAGTACCGGCGGGGGGTCGTCGGCATCGCGGCCGGGTCGGCGCGCTATCCGGGCGCGGCGGTGCTGGCCGTCGCGGGGGCGCTCAGGGGCGGGGCCGGGGCCGTGCGGTACGTCGGGCCGGCCGGGGACGAGGTGCTGGCGCGGTTTCCCGAGACGCTGGTGTCGGACGGGGGGCCGCACAAGGCCGGGCGGGTGCAGGCGTGGGTGGTCGGACCGGGGATCGGGGACGACGCCGGGGCCGTCGCCGAGGTGGTCGCCGAGGACGTGCCGGTGCTCGTGGACGCGGACGGGCTGCGGCTGGCGGACCGGGACGCGGTACGGCGGCGGACCGCGCCGACGCTGATGACGCCGCACGCCGGGGAGGCGGCCGCGCTGCTGGGGGTGCGGCGCGAGGAGGTCGAGGCGGGCCGGCTGGCCGCGGTGCGGGAACTGGCGGCGGCGTACGGGGCGACGGTGCTGCTCAAGGGGTCGACGACGCTGGTGGCTTCGGCGGACGGAGGGGCGGTCCGGGTCAACGCGACGGGGACGCCGTGGCTGGCCACCGCCGGGAGCGGGGACGTGCTGTCGGGGCTGGCCGGGTCGCTTCTCGCGTCCGGGCTGTCCGGGGTGGACGCGGGGAGTGTGGCCGCCTATCTCCACGGGCTGGCCGGGAGGTTCGCGGCGCAGGGCGCACCGACGCTCGCGCACGCGGTCGCCGAGGAACTCCCGTCGGCCTGGCGGGGAGTCTTCGCACGGCGGTAGTCCGGCCGCGGGGCCGTGGGGGCTCGGCGCGCACGCGGCGGGGCCGCATGTCCGAGGCGGCCCCGCGCCCTTGCGGGGCGCTCCTGCATCCCCCGGGTGACCTTGCCGCGCGGCTTCCCGGAATCCACGGCCGTACGGGGTTGTCTGATCACATGATCAGTGGACGAATCGTGCGTGGTCGGTGTGGTGCCGGGCTCGTCGCCGCCGTGACCGTTCTCTCGCTCGGGACCGGCGCCGCCACCGCCGCCACCCCGCCCGAACCCCCCGCCGCCGTCCCGGAGTCGGACCTGGTGCCCGGGGTCGCGCCCGGGCCGGCGCAGCCGTGGCAGATCGACACCCCCGACCAGCGGCTGCCGCCGAAGGTGTACACGCCCGGCGCCGCGGAGGACGCCGTCGAGCCGAGGGCCGCGGCGCCCGGCACGTACGACCTCGTCGAGTACGTGCCGCTCAGCGACGCCGTCGCCAAGGTGACGTGCTCCAAGCTGACGGGGCCGTACCAGCGGCAGATCGAGCAGTGGCTGAAGCTGAAGGTGGACGGCAAGCAGTCCGCGTCCGACTGCAAGGCCGTCCAGAAGTTCCAGAAGCAGTACAGGATCAAGCCCGCCATCGGGTTCGCGGGTCCGGTGACCTGGTACCAGATGATGCTGCTCTCGGCGAAGAAGAACCCGAACGCCAAGAAGAACTGCCCCGTGAAGTCGTACCGGGTCGCCTGCGTCGACCTCGACCGGCAGGTCACCTGGGTGCAGAAGGGCGGCAAGGTGGTCTTCGGACCGGTGCCGATCCGCAGCGGGCGCAAGGGCTACGCCACCCGGGCCGGCTGGCACTCCGTCTACTGGCGGCACAAGAACCACTGGTCGACCCTGTACAACTCGCCCATGCCGTATGCCCAGTTCTTCGACGGCGGGCAGGCCTTCCACGCCGTCTACGGCTCCATCTACACCACCGTCGGCTCCTGGGGCTGCGTGAACCTCAGGCTCGATGACGCGAAGAAGCTGTGGGGCGTGCTGAAGAAGGGCGACAAGGTGTACGTGTGGGGGCACCGGACGGGTAGCTGACCCGGTGCCGGCGCCGGTACCAGGGCCTGTGCGGGAGGGCTGTCCGGGGCCTCTGAGACACTGGGGGCGCGATGACTGAGACAGCGACTGCACCGACCGCCCCCCTGCGGGCCCGCGCCGAGATCGACCTGGCCGCCCTGCGGGCCAACGTGCGGACCCTGCGCGCCCTCGCGCCGGGCGCGGCCCTGATGGCCGTGGTGAAGTCCGACGCGTACGGCCACGGGGCGCTCCGGTGCGCCCGCGCGGCCGTCGAGGCCGGCGCGAGCTGGCTCGGCACGGCCACCCCCGAGGAGGCCCTGGCGCTGCGCGCGGACCCCGGGCTGCCGGCGGACGTGCGCGTCATGTGCTGGCTGTGGACCCCGGGCGGACCCTGGCGGGAGGCGATCGAGGCCCGCGTCGACGTGTCGGTGAGCGGCCTGTGGGCGCTGCGCGAGGCGGTGGCGGCGGCCCGGGAGGCCGGTCGCCCCGCCCTCGTCCAGCTCAAGGCCGACACCGGGCTCGGACGCAACGGCTGCCAGCCCGCCGACTGGCCGGAGCTGGTGGCCGAGGCGCTGCGCGCCGAGGCGGCGGGGCTGGTCCGGATCACCGGGCTCTGGTCCCACTTCGCCTGTGCCGACGAGCCCGGCCACCCCTCCGTCGCCGCCCAGCTCGGCCTCTTCCGCGAGATGCTCGCGCACGCCGAGGAGCAGGGCGTGCGGCCCGAGGTGCGGCACATCGCCAACTCGCCCGCCACCCTCACCCTTCCCGAGAGCCACTTCGACCTCGTCCGCACGGGCATCGCGCTCTACGGCGTCTCGCCCAGCCCCGAGCTGGGCAGCGCGGCCGACTTCGGCCTGCGCCCGGTGATGACCCTGTCCGCCTCCCTCGCCCTGGTGAAGCACGTACCGGGCGGGCACGGCGTCAGCTACGGCCACCACTACGTCACGCCCGGCGAGACCACCCTCGGGCTGGTCCCCGTCGGCTACGCGGACGGCATCCCGCGGCACGCCTCCGGCACCGGCCCCGTGCTGGTGGGCGGCAAGTGGCGGACGGTCGCCGGCCGCGTGGCCATGGACCAGTTCGTCGTCGACCTCGGCGGCGACGAGCCCGAAGTCGGCTCGCGGGCCGTGCTGTTCGGCCCCGGCGACGCCGGCGAGCCCACCGCTGAGGACTGGGCGCAGGCCGCGGGGACCATCGCGTACGAGATCGTCACCCGCATCGGAACCCGGGTGCCCCGCGTCTACGTGAACGAGCGACCGAGTGGGCAGGAACCAGGGCGGGACGCGTAGTCCGTCCGGGGTTCGGCGACGGCCCCGCCCGGTTACACCTGTAACAGCAGCACCGGTCACCTCGTCAGCATCACCCGTGTCACCGGACCAGCGAACTGCAGTACGGCGAAGAGGAGCGGTACGTGAGCGAGAGCAGTGCGGAGGCCGTAGCGGACGCCGCGGCGGCCGTCGCCTCCGCCACGGGGGTGGACGGGAGCTGGCGCAGGGTGACCGGGGTCGCCGGCGCCGCCATAGGAGTGCTCGCCGCGGGCGCGGCCGCCGGGGTCGCCCTGGAGCGGATGACCGTCGGCCGCGGGATGCGCCGCCGGGCCCGGCTCGCCCTGGACTCGGCCGGACCGTACGGCACCCTGCGCGGCACGCCCGGCAAGGCACGGGCCGACGACGGCACCGAGCTGTACTACGAGGTCGACGACGCGGTGCCCGACACCGGCGCGGCCGTCTCCCCGCGCCGCCGCCGGCTCTTCGGCCGCAAGTCGCCCGCCCCCGTCACCGTCGTCTTCAGTCACGGCTACTGCCTCAACCAGGACGCCTGGCACTTCCAGCGCGCGGCCCTGCGCGGGGTCGTGCGCACCGTGCACTGGGACCAGCGCAGCCACGGCCGCTCCGGGCGGGGCGTCGCCCAGCACGAGGACGACGTGCCGGTCACCATCGACCAGCTGGGCCGGGACCTCAAGGCCGTCCTCGACGCGGCCGTGCCCGAGGGGCCGATCGTGCTGGTCGGGCACTCGATGGGCGGCATGACCGTGATGGCGCTGGCCGCGCAGTATCCCGAGCTGGTGCGGGAGCGGGTGGTGGCGACCGCCTTCGTCGGCACCTCCTCGGGACGCCTCGGCGAGGTCAACTTCGGGCTGCCGATCGCCGGGGTCAACGCGGTGCGCCGGGTGCTGCCCGGGGTGCTGAAGGCGCTGGGCACGCAGGCCGCGCTGGTGGAGAAGGGACGCCGGGTCACCGCCGACCTGTTCGCCGGGATCATCAAGCGGTACTCGTTCGCGTCCAAGGACGTCGACCCGGCGGTGGAGCGGTTCGCGGAACGGATGATCGAGTCGACGCCGATCGACGTCGTCGCCGAGTTCTACCCGGCCTTCGTCGACCACGACAAGACCGCGGCCCTCGCCCACTTCCAGGACCTGCCGGTGCTGGTGCTGGCCGGGGTCCAGGACCTCGTCACGCCCAGCGAGCACAGCGAGGTCATCGCCGACCTGCTGCCCGACGCCGAACTGGTGCTGGTCCCGGACGCCGGGCACCTGGTCATGCTGGAGCACCCGGAGGTGGTCACCGACCGCCTCGCCGACCTGCTCACCCGCGCGGGGGCCGTGCCGGCAGGGGCTACGGTAAGTGGCTATGGAAGCACCAGCAGCACGGCACGACCGGGCTGAGACCGAGCTGATCATCAACTCCCCCGAGCAGATGGGGGAGCTGGGCCGCAGACTGGCCGAGTCGCTGCGCGCGGGCGACCTCGTGATGCTCAGCGGGGAGCTCGGCGCCGGCAAGACCACACTGACGCGCGGGCTGGGGGAGGGCCTCGGCGTGCGCGGCGCCGTCACCTCCCCGACGTTCGTGATCGCGCGCGTCCATCCGTCCCTGGGGGACGGGCCGCCGCTCGTCCACGTCGACGCGTACCGCCTGGGCGGCGGGCTCGACGAGATGGAGGACCTCGACCTCGACGTCTCGCTGCCCGAGTCCGTGATCGTCGTGGAGTGGGGCGAGGGCAAGGTCGAGGAGCTGACCGAGGACCGGCTGATGGTACAGATCCACCGGGCGGTCGGGGACACCACCGACGAGGTACGGCACGTGACCCTGACCGGGCTGGGGGAGCGCTGGGCCGCGGTGGAGCTGGGCGCGCTGTCGGCCTGAGGACCTCGTGAACATTCCGACAAGGCGTCGGCAAGATGTTGCATCGGACGCGTCGGGCGTGGTCACATGGTATCCAGTCCGTGGTTAGGTGTGCCTAACTTCGTCCGCCCCCGTACGTCAGGAGGCGCCCGTGTCCGTGTCCCAGTCCGAGGAGCGGCGGCCGGTGGTGGCCGCCGGGGTCTCCATGCGCGAACTCCTGGCCTCGTGCGCGGCGGCCGACGCGGTGTCCAGGCCGCCGAGAGCGCCGGAACCGGTCGCTCCGCGGGGCGAACAGGACCGCAAGGCCGCGTAGCGCGGCGTCAGCGGATCACGATCACCTTGACGCCGATCGTCGCGAACTTCCACATCGCGTCGCCGTCGGAGCGTCCCTCGCGGATGCCGCCGGTCTTGACCAGGGGCTCGGCCTCGGCCGGGGCGGCGGTCGACATGAGGGCACTGAAGCCGATCGCCGAGCCGTCCGGGGTCGTGGTGAAGCGGACGACGTGCTCGACGGGGAGGCCGTCCGTGCCCGTGACCGCCTTCGAGCGGGACGTGACCCAGTAGGCGCCGGGCGCCGGATCGAGCATGCCGGGGCTCACCTTGAAGGTGCGTTCGACGCGCTCCCGTTCGCTGACGAGCCAGACCCGGTCGTCGTCCACCGAGTACACCACCCGTTCACCTGTTCCCGAGCCGTTCGGCAGGGCGGTGGGATGGCGGTGGTCCCGCGGCGCCTTGGTCGCCGACGCCCCGGGCGCCGGGCTGACCGACGGTCTGCCGCCGAGGCCGGGCGGGACGGTGGCCGAGGCCTGGTAGGCGAGGAGACCGACCGCTCCGACAGCCGCCGCGGTGAGGCCGGCCACGATTGCCGAGCTGGTCCCTGCCACGTGCGCCACCTCTGACTCGCCGTATATGTCGTACTTCGTACAGACCGTAGCAGTCGGTCACCGTCCGTCCCGGGCGGGCGTGCTCGCGGCGCCGGAGCCGTAGGCTGTTCGCGTGCTCTTGCTCGCTCTGGATACCGCCACCCCCGCCGTCACCGTCGCGCTCCACGACGGTACGGCCGTCATCGCCTCGTCGAGCCAGGTGGACGCGCGCCGGCACGGCGAGCTGCTGCTGCCGGCCGTCGACCGCGTCCTCGCCGACGCCGGGCTCAGGCTGGACGCCGTCACCGCGGTCGTCGTAGGCACCGGACCCGGTCCGTACACGGGTCTGCGCGTCGGACTGATGACCGCCGACACCTTCGGGCTCGCGCTCGGGGTGCCCGTGCACGGCGTCTGCACCCTCGACGCACTGGCCTACGCGGCCGACATCGGGAAGGGCCCGTTCGTCGTGGCCACCGACGCCCGCCGCAAAGAGGTGTACTGGGCCACGTACGCCGACTCGCGCACCCGGCTCACCGAACCCGCCGTGGACCGGCCGGCGGACATCGCCGAGCAGGTCGCCGGACTGCCCGCCGTGGGCGCCGGGGCGCTGCTCTACCCCGACACCTTCCCGGCCGCGCACGAACCCGAGCACGTCAGCGCCGCCGCCCTCGCCTCGCTCGCCGCCGAACGGCTGGCCGCCGGCGAGGAACCGCCCGCCCCACGGCCCCTGTACCTGCGCCGCCCGGACGCGCAGGTGCCCAAGAACTACAAGGTGGTCACCCCGAAGTGACCGCACAGCTGCGCGAGATGCGCTGGTGGGACATCGACCCGGTCCTGGAGCTGGAGAAGGACCTGTTCCCCGAGGACGCCTGGTCCCGGGGCATGTTCTGGTCCGAACTGGCGCACGCCAGGGGACCGGAGGCGACCCGGCGCTACGTCATCGCCCTGGAGGGCGACCGGGTCGTCGGCTACGCGGGCCTCGCCGCCCAGGGCGACCTCGGCGACATCCAGACCATCGCGGTACGCCGGGACCAGTGGGGCACCGGGCTCGGCGGCGAGCTGCTCACCGAGCTGCTGCGGGCCGCGACCGCCTTCGAGTGCGCCGAGGTCATGCTCGAGTGCCGGGTCGACAACATCCGCGCCCAGAAGCTCTACGAGCGGTTCGGCTTCGAGCCCATCGGCTTCAGACGCGGCTACTACCAGCCGGGGAACGTGGATGCCCTGGTGATGCGCCTGACCACTGTGTCCGACAGCGGCTCCGCCGCGGGGTCCTCCTCAGTACAAGGAACCGAGAACAATGACTGACGAACCCCTGGTCCTGGGGATCGAGACCTCCTGCGACGAGACCGGCGTCGGCATCGTGCGGGGCACCACGCTGCTGGCCGACGCCATCGCCTCCTCCGTCGACGAGCACGCCCGCTTCGGCGGTGTGGTCCCCGAGGTGGCGTCCCGGGCGCACCTGGAGGCGATGGTCCCGACCATCGACCGCGCGCTCAAGGAGGCCGGGGTGAGCGCCGGGGACCTGGACGGCATCGCGGTCACCGCCGGCCCCGGCCTGGCCGGCGCGCTGCTGGTCGGCGTCTCGGCGGCGAAGGCGTACGCGTACGCCCTCGGCAAGCCGCTGTACGGCGTGAACCACCTCGCCTCCCACATCTGCGTCGACCAGCTCGAACACGGTCCGCTGCCGGAGCCGACGATGGCCCTCCTGGTCTCCGGCGGCCACTCCTCGCTGCTCCTGTCCACGGACATCACCTCCGACGTACGGCCGCTCGGCGCGACCATCGACGACGCGGCCGGCGAGGCCTTCGACAAGATCGCCCGCGTGCTGAACCTCGGCTTCCCCGGCGGCCCGGTCATCGACCGCTACGCGAAGGAGGGCGACCCGCAGGCCATCGCCTTCCCGCGCGGTCTCACCGGCCCCCGCGACCCCGCCTACGACTTCTCCTTCTCCGGTCTCAAGACCGCGGTGGCCCGCTGGATCGAGGCCAGGCGCGCCGCGGGCGAGGACGTGCCGGTCCGCGACGTGTCCGCCTCCTTCCAGGAGGCGGTCGTGGACGTCCTGACCCGCAAGGCCGTCCGCGCCTGCCGTGACGAGGGCGTCGACCACCTCATGATCGGCGGCGGTGTCGCCGCCAACTCCCGGCTGCGGGCGCTGGCCCAGGAGCGCTGCGAGGCGGCCGGCATCCGGCTGCGCGTCCCGCGCCCGAAGCTGTGCACGGACAACGGCGCGATGGTGGCCGCCCTCGGCGCGGAGATGGTCGCCCGCAACCGGACGGCGTCGGACTGGGACCTCTCCGCGGACAGCTCCCTCCCGGTGACCAGCCCGCACGTCCCCGGCCACCACGACCACGTGCACGAGGTCAGCAAGGCGAACCTCTACTCATGACGGTCGCGCTGATGTGGGAGGCGCGGGCGGCCGCCGGCCGGGGCGCGGAACTGCTCGCCTGGGCGCGGCGGCAGGATCTCGCGCCGGCCCCGCTCCGCCGCGAGACCTTCCGCGCACCGCAGGACCGGGTCCTGGTCATCACCTGGTGGCAGGCCCCGTACGACGCCCCGGACCTTCCCGAACTCCCCGACCCGCCGTCCGGCCTGGTCACCCGCGCGCCGCACCGCTGGCGCTTCGAACAGGCCGACGAGGACTGACCGGGAACACCCGGGGCCGAGCGGAGAGCGGCCCGGGGCTAACCGACCTCCGTCTCGCAGCGAAGTACCCGGTCCTGGCCCACATGCCGTACCGGGCCGGTCAGTTGGAGCCGTACCGTGGACCGGGTGTCGGCGCTCGACGCGGCCGCCCGCAGCTCCAGCGCGCCCGGCTCGACCACGCGGATGCCGTCGCGGTCCGTGAACGCCGACAGGTCCGGGTGGAAGCGGAACGTGACGCTGCGGGACTCGCCCGGGGCCAGGTCCACGCGCTGGTAGCCGATGAGGCGGACGTCGGGGCGGGTCACCGAGGCCACCGGGTCGTGCAGGTAGAGCTGGACGACCTCGGTGCCCGGGCGGTCGCCCGTGTTGCGGACCGTCACGGTCACGTCGTGGGAGCCGTCCGTGGGGATCTCGGCCGTCTCCGGTGACCGCAGGGTCCACTCGAACGTCGTGTACGAGCGGCCGTGCCCGAAGGGATACAGCGGGGTCGGGTCCAGGTTGCTGACCTCGCCCGCGAGGCCGAGCGGGGGCTGGAGGTAGGTCCACGGCTGGCCGCCCGGCACCCGCGGGACGCTCACCGGGAGGCGGCCGGACGGGTTGACGCGGCCCGACAGCACTCCCGCCACCGCCGGACCGCCCTCCTCCCCGGGGAAGAACGCCTGCACCACCGCGCCGAGCCGCCCGTGCCAGCGGCCCAGCGCGTACGGGCGCCCGGTGAGCAGGACCAGGACGACCGGGACACCCGTCGAGACCAGCGCGTCCAGCAGACCGGCCTGGACGCCCGGCAGCCCCAGGTCCGTGACGTCGCAGCCCTCGCCGGACGTGCCCCGGCCGAACAGGCCCGCGCGGTCGCCCAGTACCGCCACGCACACGTCCGCCTCCGAGGCGCGGGCCACCGCCTCCTCGAAGCCGGACGGGTCCGGGTCCGTGACGTCGCAGCCCTCGGCGAACGTCACCTTCGCGTCCGGGAGTCCGGCGCGCAGGGACTCCAGGACCGTGGGGATGGAGATGCCGGTGTCCACCTCGGGGTGGTGGGCGAGGACGTGGGAGGGGAAGGAGTAGCAGCCGAGCATGGCGAGGGCGTCGGCGGCCCGCGGCCCCACCACCGCGATCCGGGTGTCGGGGGCGAGGGGGAGGACGCCGTCCGGGTTGTCCAGCAGGACCACCGACTCCTCGGCCAGGCGGCGGGCCAGGGCGCGGTTCGCCGTCGAGTCGAGGTCGACCGGGCCCTCGGGCGCGGGCTCCCAGTCCTCGTCGAGCAGGCCGAGTGCGCACTTCTGGAGCAGGACCCGGCGGGCCGCCCGGTCGATCAGCGCCTCCGGGACCGTGCCCGCGCGCACCGCCGCCACCAGCGGCCGGCCGTAGCACTTCAGCGTGGGCAGTTCGACGTCGATGCCCGCGGCGAGCGCGAGATGCGCCGCCTCCGCCTCCGTGCCGGCCACCCGGTGCAGGGACTGGAGGAAGCCGATGCCGAAGTAGTCGGCGACCACCGTGCCCTCGAAGCCCCACTCCCCGCGCAGGAGTCCGGTCAGCAGACGGGGATCCGCCGAGGCCGGGACGCCGTCCGTGTCGTTGTAGGCCGCCATCACCGAGCGCGCCCCGCCCTCGCGCAGCGCCATCTCGAACGGCGGCAGGGTGATGTCCGCGAACTCCCGGACCCCGGCGCGGACCGGGGCCAGGTTGCGGGCGCCCGCGGAGGAGGCGTACCCGGCGAAGTGCTTGAGGGTGGCGACGATCCCGGCCGACTCCAGGCCCCGGACGTACGCCGTGCCGACCGTGCCCACCAGGTACGGGTCCTCGCCGATCGTCTCCTCGACCCGCCCCCAGCGCGGGTCGCGGACCACGTCCAGGACGGGGGCCAGGCCCTGGTGGACGCCGACCGAGCGCAGGTCCTCGCCGATCCTTTGGCCCAGCTCCTCGACCAGGGACGGGTCGAAGGAGGCGCCCCAGGCGAGCGGCACCGGGTAGGCGGTGGCCTGCCAGGCGGTGAAGCCGGCCAGGCACTCCTCGTGGGCGATCGCTGGGATGCCGAAGCGGCCGGCGGCGGTGATCCGGCGCTGGGCGCGGGCCAGGGCGCGCGCGCCCAGCGCCGGGTCCACGGGGGCGGTGCCGAAGGAACGGGTCAGCTGGCCGAGGCCGAGGGTGATCAGCTCGTCCCACTCGTAGTCCGCGGTCATCTCGCGCTGCAGCGGAGCGACCCCGTCGCCGTCCGTGGCCGCGCCCACCCACACGCCGTACAGCTGGGCGGTCTTCTCCTCCAGGGTCATCCGGGAGAGCAGGTCGTCGACGCGGGTGGTGGCGGGCAGTGCGGGGTCGCGCCAAGGAGCGGTGGTCATGAAACTCCCGTCTCTGCTCTCTGCGGGGTGCTCCGCGGGTTCGCGGGTGCTCCGCGGGATCTGTGCCGTGCACGCTGCTGCGAATGTTTCGTACCACACTCCGAATGTTCCGGGAACCTATGGCGCACCAAGGTCTTCGTCAAGGGGGAGCGCGGGGATACGATCGCGGGCATGACGCCTCCGAAGCCCGCAGAATCGCAGACGGCGACGCTCGCCGAAATCGCCCGTGAGGCCGGTGTGTCCGCTCCGACTGTTTCGAAGGTCCTCAACGGCCGCGCCGACGTCGCCCCGGCCACCCGCACCCGGGTCGAGGAGCTGCTGCGCGCCTACGGCTACCGGCGGCGCCGCGCCGAGGCCTCCCGGTCGCCGCTGATCGACCTGGTCTTCCACGAGCTGGAGAGCGCCTGGGCGATGGAGGTCATCCGCGGGGTGGAGAACGTGGCGCGGGACGCCGGCCTGAGCGTCGTCCTCTCCGAGTCCGCGGGGCGGCTGACCCCCGGGCGGACCTGGGCGGACCAGGTGGCGGCGCGGCGGCCGCACGGGGTGGTGCTGGTGCTGTCCGGGCTCGACGAGTCGCAGCGGGCGCTGCTGATGAGCCGGTCCATCCCGTTCGTGGTGATGGACCCGGCCGGCGACCCGGGGCCGGACGTGCCGTCGATCGGCGCCACCAACTGGCAGGGCGGGCTGGCCGCCACCCGGCACCTCGTCGAGCTGGGGCACCGGCGCATCGGGGCGATCAGCGGACCGTCCCGGATGATGTGCAGCCGGGCCCGGGTGGACGGGTACCGGGCCGCGCTGGAGACCGCCGGGCTCCCCGTCGACCAGGGGCTGGTCAAGGCCGGCGACTTCCACCACGACGCCGGCTACCGGCTCGGCCTGGAGCTGCTGCGCATGCCCGACCGGCCCACCGCGGTCTTCACCGGCAACGACCTCCAGGCGCTCGGGCTGTACGAGGCCGCGCGCGAGCTGGGGCTGCGCATCCCGGAGGACGTGAGCGTGGTCGGGTTCGACGATCTGCCGGTGGCCCGCTGGGTGGGCCCGCCGCTGACGACCGTGCGGCAGCCGCTGACCGAGATGGCCGAGGCGGCGGCGCGGCTGGTGCTGGAGATGGGGCGGGCCGAGGAGGCGACGACCGCGACCCGGGTGGAGCTGGCGACGAGTCTGGTGGTGCGGTCGAGCACGGCGGCGCCCCCGGCGCCGTGACCCGCCGTGACCCGCCGGGCGGGAGTGGCCGGATGCCGACGTATTGACGGGTGGTGCGGCCGTCCCCACACTCCTCCGAAGCCAATCGGTTGCACGACCGAAACTTTCGGAGGCACCCGCAATGAGATCTCTGAGAACATGCTTACCGCTGGCGGCCCTGGTCACCGGCGCCGCCCTCCTGGTCACGGCGCCCGCGGCGCACGCCGCCGACACCCCGCTGCGCGACCTCGCCGCCGCCCAGGGCAAGGTCATCGGCACCGCGGTCACCGGCTCCAAGCTCACCGGGAGCTACGGCGACATCGCCGGCGGCCAGTTCAGCTCGCTGACCCCGGGCAACGCCATGAAGTGGGGGACCGTCGAGCCCACCCAGGGCACCTTCAACTGGACCGAGGCCGACCAGATCGTCGCCTTCGCCCAGGCCCACGACCAGCAGGTGCGCGGCCACACCCTGGTCTGGCACAGCCAGAACCCCAGCTGGCTGACGAACGGCACCTGGACCTCGGCCCAGCTCGGCAGCCTGCTGCAGAACCACATCAGCACCGAGGTCGGCCGCTACAAGGGCGAGATCGCCGCCTGGGACGTCGTCAACGAGCCCTTCAACGAGGACGGCACCTACCGGTCCACGCTCTGGTACGACGGCCTCGGTTCCGGCTACATCGCCAATGCCCTGACCTGGGCGCACGCGGCCGACCCGGACGCCAAGCTGTACATCAACGACTACAACGTCGAGGGCGTCAACGCGAAGAGCACGGCCCTGTACGACCTGGTCAAGTCGCTGAAGGACGCGGGCGTCCCGATCGACGGCGTCGGCCTCCAGGCCCACCTCATCCTCGGGCAGGTCCCCGCCACCCTCCAGCAGAACATCCAGCGCTTCGCCGACCTCGGCGTCGACGTGGCGATCACCGAGCTGGACGTGCGGATGGCGCTGCCGTCCGACAGCACCAAACTCGCCCAGCAGAAGGCCGACTTCAAGTCGGTGGTGGCCGCGTGCGCGGCCGTGACCCGCTGCGTCAACATCACCGTGTGGGGCTTCACCGACTCCGACTCCTGGGTCGACAGCACCTTCCCGGGGTACGGGGCGGCGACGCCGTACGACGCGAGCTACGCGCCGAAACCGGCGTACTACGGGATCTCGGAGGCGCTCGGCGGTACCACCACCCCGCCGACGGGTGCCTGCACCGCCGCCTACGCCGTGAGCAGCCAGTGGAACACCGGCTTCACCGGCCAGGTGACCATCTCCTGCTCCGGGGCCGCGCTGTCGTCCTGGAAGGCGACCTGGACGTACGGCGCCGGGCAGCAGATCACACAGGCCTGGAACGCCACCTGCACCCAGTCGGGCGCGGACGTGTCGTGCGTGAACGCCTCCTACAACGGCACGGTCCCGGACGGCGGTTCGGTGACCTTCGGGTTCAACGCGTCCTGGAGCGGCAGCAATCCGGTGCCCACCGTGACCCTGGGCTGAATCCGGACTGAGAAGGGTGAGATTTTCCGAAGAAAACCGTCTCGCGGCGCCCGCGCTAACAGTCCCCTAATAATTCGGACTTACGTTCCTGCCTTGTGACGGGACACGAGGAGCAGGGCGACACGGTCAGACAGGTGGGCCGGCGGTCGAGAACGCTGAAGATCGTCGGCCTCACCCTGGCGGGGGCCATGATGCTGGGCGTCGCAGGCGCGGGGTGGGCCTACTGGCACCTCAACGACAACATCAAGAGCGTCGACATCAACAGCGCGCTCGGGGACGACCGCCCGGCCAGGGCGGTGACGACGCCGACGGCCACCGCGTCCGCCTCGGCAAGCGCGAGCCCGCTGCCCACCGGGTCCGTGAACATCCTGGTGCTGGGCTCGGACTCGCGCAGCGGCAAGGAGAACAAGAAGCTCGGCGGCGGCAGCAGCTCGGGCGCCCGCTCCGACACGGCGATGGTCGTCCACATCGACGCCGGACGCACCGAGGCCACGGTCGTCAGCATTCCGCGCGACACCCTGGTCACCCGGCCCTCCTGCCCGCTCTCCTCCGGCGGCTCGACGGCCGTCGCCTACAACGCGATGTTCAACAGCGCCTACTCGGTGGGCGGTGCCGTGTGCGCGGTGAAGACGGTCGAGTCGATCACGGGCGTGCGGATGGACCACTACCTGGAGATCGACTTCTCGGGCTTCGCGAAGCTGGTCGACGCGCTCGGCGGGGTCACCGTCACGACCGACCAGGACATCGACGACGACGACAGCCACCTGCACCTGAAGAAGGGCACCCACCACCTCGGCGGCACCCAGGCGCTGGCGCTCGCCCGCACCCGGCACGGCATAGGCGACGGCAGCGACCTCGGCCGGATAGGCCTCCAGCAGAAGCTGGTGAAGGCGCTGCTGGACCGGATGGCCTCCATCAGCCTGCTCTCCGACCCGGCGAAGCTGTACGAGGTCGCCGACGCGGTCACCGCCAGCCTCACCACCGACACCGGCCTCGACTCGCTCAGCGAGCTGATGCGCCTCGGACAGAGCCTGAACGGCCTGACCTCGGACCACGTCAGGACGGTGATGATGCCCGTGGTCACCGCGCCCTCCGACCCCAACCGGGTGGTCGCCGAGGAACCGGCGGCGAGCAAGCTCTGGAAGTCGCTCGGGTAGGTCCGGCGTGGCCCGGCGGGGGTCGGCGTGGCCCCGCGTGGCCCCGCGTGGCCCGGCGAGGTCCCGCGTGGCCCGGAAAAAACTTCGGGAGATCCCTGAGGGCGTGTCGATCCCGGCCCTGGCCGTTCGACGCAAGGGTGAGAGGCGGGGAAAGCGCCCCGCCGCCCTACCGAAGGAGTCACCATGCCCCGTTACCTGTCGCTCGTGCGGATCGACGAGGCCACCGCCCCCGCCGAGGGCCCCAGCGAGGAGCTGATGCAGCGCATGGGCGAGCTGATCGAGGAGGTCACCAAGGCCGGCGTGATGCTGGACACCGCCGGGCTGACGCCGTCCGCCGAGGGCACCCGGGTGCGCTGGGAGGGCGGCCGGCTCTCCGTCACCGACGGGCCGTTCACCGAGTCCAAGGAGGTGATCGGCGGTTACGCGATCATGCAGTGCAAGGACCGGGCCGAGGCGCTGGAGTGGGCCAAGCGGTTCGTGAAGGTGCACGAGGACTTCTGGACGGTGACCTGCGAGGTGCGGGAGATCGCGGAGGGCTGAGGGGCTTTCCCCGGTTGTCGTGGCCGTCCGGCCGGCCCCGGTGTCGAATGGGGGCTGTGAGCACACCGCCCTCCGCCGGGGCCGACCCGCGGCACGCCATCGAGACCGTCTTCCGCCTGGAGTCGCCCCGCGTGATCGCCGGCGTCGCCCGGATCGTCCGGGACGTCGGCATCGCGGAGGAACTGGCGCAGGACGCCCTGGTGGCCGCCCTGGAGCAGTGGCCCCGGGACGGGGTGCCCGACAACCCGGGCGCCTGGCTCATGGCCACCGCCCGCCATCGCGCCGTCGACCTGGTCCGGCGCCGGGAGAACTACGCCCGCAAGCTCGCGGAGATCGGCCGCGGCACCGAGACGGCCGTCGCGCCCGAGGAGCCCGCCGACCCGGACGGCATCGACGACGACCTGCTCCGGCTGGTCTTCACCACCTGCCACCCGGCGCTGTCCCCGCAGGCCCGCACCGCCCTCACCCTCCGCCTTCTCGGCGGCCTGAGCACCGCCGAGATCGCCCGCGCGTTCCTCGTCCCCGAGCCGACCGTCGCCCAGCGCATCGTCCGCGCGAAGCGCACCCTCGCGACCCGGAACATCGGCTTCGAGGTGCCCTGCGGACCCGACCGCGAGGCCCGTCTCGGCTCGGTCCTGGACGTCATCTACCTGATCTACAAAGAGGGTTACGCGGCCACCGCGGGCGACGACTGGCTGCGGCCCTCGCTGTGCGAGGACGCCCTCCGGCTGGCCCGGGTGCTGGCCTCCCTGATGCCGAAGGAGCCCGAGGTGCACGCGCTCGCCTCGCTCCTGGAGTTCCAGTCCTCCCGCACGGCCGCCCGCACCGGTCCCGACGGCGAGCCCGTCCTGCTCCGGGACCAGAACCGCCGCCGCTGGAACCGCATGCTCGTCGCCCGCGGCATCCGGGCCCTGGCCCGCGCCGACGCCGCCTCGGCCGGCGCCCCGGGGCCGTACGCGCTCCAGGCGGCCATCGCGGCCTGCCACGCGCACGCGTACACCTACGAGGAGACCGACTGGAGGACGATCGCCACCCTCTACGCGCTCCTGTCGGCCCGCGCCCCGTCCCCGGTCGTCGAGCTGAACCGGGCGGTCGCCGTGTCGATGGCCGAGGGCCCGGCCGCGGCCCTGCGCATCGTGGACGGGCTGACGGCCGAGCCCGCCCTGCGCGACTACCACCTCCTCCCCAGCGTCCGCGGTGACCTCCTGTCCCGCCTCGGCCGCACGGCGGAGGCCCGCACCGAGTTCGAACGGGCGGCGGCCCTCACCCACAACGCACGAGAGCGCGCACTGCTGCTGCGCCGGGCACAGGACGCCTAGCTAGGGGCGGGCCGGGTGGCCCACCAGCATCGTGGGGGCGCCGGCCACCCGGGTCAGGAACACCGTCGCCGCGTTCGGGCCCTGGGGCCTGACCTTCCGGCGCAGTTCCTCCGGCTCCACGGCCGAGCCGCGCTTCTTCACGGTGAGGTTCCCGACCCCGCGCTCCCGCAGCAGGGCCTTCAGCTTCTTGACGTTGAAGGGCAGCCGGTCGGTGATCTCGTACGGCGTCGCGTACCCGGTGGGGGTGAGCGCGTCGGCGGTGACGTACGCGATCGTCGGGTCGACCAGGCCGCCGTCGAGCCGTTCGGCCACCTCGGCGACCAGATGGGCGCGGATGACGGCGCCGTCCGGCTCGTAGAGGTAGCGGCCGACGGGGCGGACGGCCGGGTCGGGCAGGCCCTTCCCGAGGAGCGTGCGCGGACCGGGCAGGAGGGTGGCGCGGACCGCGCCCGGCTCGGTCCCGAACCACAGGACCGCCTCCTTCACGTCGCCCCCGTCCGAGATCCACTCCGCCTCGGCGTCCGCCGGGACCGCCTCGTGCGGGATGCCCGGGGCGACCTTCAGCGCGGCGGTGGCCGCCGTGCGGGCCGCCCCGACCGCCCAGGACAGCGGCGGGGAGTAGGCCTCCGGGTCGAAGATCCGGCCGCGGCCGCCGCGCCGGGCCGGGTCGACGAAGACGGCGTCGTAGGCGGCCGTGTCGATCTCCGTGACGTCGGCCTCGCGGACCTCGACCAGCCCGGCGAGGCCGAGCGCGTCGGCGTTGGCGCGGGCGGCGGCGGCCGCCGCCGGGTCCCGGTCCACGGCCAGCACCCGGATGCCGGCCCGGGCGAGCGCGATCGCGTCGCCGCCGATCCCGCAGCACAGGTCGGCCACCGAGGTCACCCCGAGCGCCTTCAGCCGGTCCGCCCGGTACGCGGCCACGCTCGCCCGCGTCGACTGCTCGACCCCGTTCGGCGTGAAGAACATCCGGCCCGCGTCCGCGTCCCCGAACTTCGCCGCCGCCCGCTGCCGCAGCCGGGCCTGGCCCAGCGCCGCCGACACCAGGTCGGCGGGGTGCGTGCGGCGCAGCCGGGTGGCCACGGCGAGCTCGTCGGCGGGCGCGGTGCCGCGCACCTCGTCGAGGAGGGCGCGGCCTTCGGGGGTGAGGAGCGGGGCGAGGTGGTCGTTCACCGGGTCATTGTCGGCCAGTCGGTGGATGGTTCGCCTCCGGCGGCGGTTTCTGCCGGGGTTCCGGGCGGGGGACTGGAAGGATCCGACGCCATGCGAGTAGTCGTACAAAATGACAAAAATGGATTCAAGAAGGGCGGGACGGGTCTCGCGGTCCTCGCCCTCTCCGCCGTCGTCGTCTCCGGCTGCGCCGGGCCGACGCAAGAGGCCGACGTCCACCCCGCCGCGGGCCAGCAGGCCCACCGCGCCCCCGCTCCCGCCCCCGACTCCCGTGCCGCCCTGGTCGCCGCCGCCAGGCGCTGGGGGCTGGACGCGGTCCCGCTCAAGCCGCCGGCCCCGCCGGAGCACAAGCCGACGATCACCGCTCGCGACGGCTTCGAGGTGGACGGGCAGGTGGAGGACGACCTGCCCCCGGTCTTCACCACCGTCCCGACCAAGCAGAAGGTCCTCTTCCTCACCATCGACGACGGGGCGAACAAGGACCCCGACTTCCTGCGGATGATGGACCAGCTGAAGATCCCCTACACGGCGTTCCTCAGCAACTACCTGGTCAAGGACGACTACGGCTTCTTCCGCAAGATGCAGTCCGAGGGCCACACCCTCAACAACCACACCCTGACCCACCCCTACCTGCCCGGGCTCTCCTACGAGGAGCAGAAGAACGAGATCTGCGGCATGCAGGCGATCATGAAGAAGCAGTTCGGCAAGGCGCCGACGGTCTTCCGCCCGCCCTACGGCAACTACAACGGCGACACCCTGCGCGCCGCCAAGTCCTGCGGCATCAAGTACGCGCCGATCTGGGACGAGGAGGTGTTCGTCGACCACTGGGAGTACCGCGAGTGGGACCGCGGCCTGCACCCCGGCGACATCGTGCTCACCCACTTCCGGGGCCGCGACGACTGGGACGGCACCATGGTCGACGACATGCGCCGCTTCCTGAACAAGGTCACCCGCGAGGGCTACGCGGTGGCGCGCCTGGAGGACTACCTGTGAGGCGGCCGAGGGCGACGGCCGCGTTCCTGACCGCCGCCCTCCTGGCCGTCTGCGCCTGTGCCTGCGCCCAGTCCGTCGACCCCATCGAACGGCTGGGCAAGAAGGCGGCCGACCGGGTACGACCGCACGGCCCGGCCGCCGAACAGCCCTACCGCCACTGGGGCCTCAGCGCCCCGCTGCCGGCCGCCCCGCACCCGCCGGCCCGCCCGCTCGCCGCCCGCACCACCCTGCCCCCGGTCGTCGACCGCGTCCCGACCGCCGACAAGGTGGTCTTCCTCACCTACGACGACGGCGCCGAGAGGGACCCCCGCTTCGTGGACATGGTCCGCGAACTGCGCCTGCCGGTGAGCATGTTCCTCACGGACAGCGTGGTCGGCCCCGGCTACGGCCACTTCGCCCGGCTCCGCTCCGTCGGCGCCAGCGTCCAGAACCACACCCTGGACCACCCGGCCATGCCCGGCCTGCCCTACGCCGGCCAGCGCGCCGAGATCTGCGGCCAGCAGGAGAAGCTCAAGTCCCGCTTCGGCATCCGCCCCCGCCTCTTCCGCCCGCCCTACGGCACCTACGACACCACCACGCTGCGCGCGGCGGCCGACTGCGGCGTCACGGCGGTGGTCCTGTGGCGGGCGGCCGTGACGGCCGACGGCATCACCTACCGCAAGGGCGAGAAGCGGCTGCGCCCCGGGGACATCGTCCTGGTCGGCCAGGACGAGGCCCCGGGCCCCACCCTGCGCGAGCGCACCACCCGCCTGCTGCGCCGAGCCCAGGCGAGCGGGCTTACGGTGGCGCGGCTGGAGGACTACCTGTAGGCGGGATTTCCGGCGCCGCGCCAGCGGCAATTGGCACTCCGCTTGACCGAGTGCTAATCGCGGTCATAGTCTCGGCTCTGGCACTCGGCAGATGAGAGTGCCAACAAAGCGACGGGCAGGTCCGGCACCCGCGACGACGGATCGACCTGGTCGCCACCTCAGACAGTTAACCCCGTGAGATCTCCGAAGGGGGAGGTCGGATCGTGACGACCGCCAGCTCCAAGGTTGCCATCAAGCCGCTTGAGGACCGCATTGTGGTCCAGCCGCTCGACGCCGAGCAGACCACGGCCTCCGGCCTGGTCATCCCGGACACCGCGAAGGAGAAGCCCCAGGAGGGCGCCGTCCTCGCCGTGGGCCCGGGCCGTTTCGAGAACGGCGAGCGCCTGCCGCTCGACGTCAAGGTCGGCGACGTCGTGCTGTACAGCAAGTACGGCGGCACCGAGGTGAAGTACAACGGCGACGAGTACCTCGTCCTCTCGGCTCGCGACGTGCTCGCGATCATCGAGAAGTAATTCACCCAGTTCTGCAGTGAACTGCGCCCCTGGCCCCGCGACCTTGTGAAGCCGGGTGCCGGGGGCGCAGTTCGTTTCTTTCAAGCTTTCCGAGAGGGCTGAACCGCTCCCATGGCGAAGATCCTGAAGTTCGACGAGGACGCCCGTCGCGCCCTTGAGCGCGGCGTCAACAAGCTTGCCGACACGGTGAAGGTGACGATCGGCCCCAAGGGCCGCAACGTCGTCATCGACAAGAAGTTCGGCGCCCCCACCATCACCAACGACGGTGTCACCATCGCCCGCGAGGTCGAGATCGAGGACCCGTACGAGAACCTGGGCGCCCAGCTGGTGAAGGAGGTGGCGACCAAGACCAACGACATCGCGGGTGACGGTACGACCACCGCCACCGTGCTGGCCCAGGCGCTCGTCCGCGAGGGTCTGAAGAACGTCGCCGCGGGTGCCTCCCCGGCCGCCCTGAAGAAGGGCATCGACGCCGCCGTCGCCGCCGTCTCCGAGGACCTCCTCGCCTCGGCCCGCGCGATCGAGGACAAGTCCGACATCGCCGCCGTCGCCGCGCTGTCCGCCCAGGACCAGCAGGTCGGCGAGCTCATCGCCGAGGCGATGGACAAGGTCGGCAAGGACGGTGTCATCACCGTCGAGGAGTCCAACACCTTCGGTCTGGAGCTGGACTTCACCGAGGGCATGGCCTTCGACAAGGGCTACCTGTCGCCGTACTTCGTGACGGACCAGGAGCGCATGGAGGCCGTCCTCGAGGACCCCTACATCCTCATCAACCAGGGCAAGATCGGCTCCATCGCCGACCTGCTGCCGCTGCTGGAGAAGGTCATCCAGTCCGGCGCCTCCAAGCCGCTGCTGATCATCGCCGAGGACGTCGAGGGCGAGGCCCTCTCCACCCTGGTCGTGAACAAGATCCGCGGCACCTTCAACGCGGTCGCGGTCAAGGCCCCCGGCTTCGGTGACCGCCGCAAGGCGATGCTCCAGGACCTCGCGATCCTCACCGGCGCCACGGTCATCTCCGAGGAGGTCGGCCTCAAGCTCGACCAGGTCGGCCTGGACGTGCTGGGCTCCGCCCGCCGCGTCACCGTCACCAAGGACGACACCACGGTCGTCGACGGTGCCGGCGACTCCGAGGCCGTCGTCGGGCGCGTCGCCCAGATCAAGGCCGAGATCGAGAACACCGACTCCGACTGGGACCGCGAGAAGCTCCAGGAGCGCCTCGCCAAGCTGGCCGGCGGCGTGTGCGTGATCAAGGTCGGCGCCGCCACCGAGGTGGAGCTGAAGGAGAAGAAGCACCGTCTGGAGGACGCCATCTCCGCGACCCGCGCCGCGGTCGAGGAGGGCATCGTCTCCGGTGGCGGCTCCGCGCTCGTCCACGCCGTGAAGGTCCTGGAGGACAACCTCGGCAAGACCGGCGACGAGGCCACCGGTGTCTCCGTGGTCCGCAAGGCCGCCGTCGAGCCGCTGCGCTGGATCGCCGAGAACGCCGGCCTGGAGGGCTACGTCATCGTCTCCAAGGTCGCCGAGCTGGAGAAGGGCAACGGCTACAACGCCGCCACCGGCGAGTACGGCGACCTGGTCAAGGCCGGCGTCATCGACCCGGTCAAGGTCACCCGCTCCGCCCTGGAGAACGCCGCCTCCATCGCCTCCCTGCTCCTGACGACCGAGACCCTGGTCGTCGAGAAGAAGGAAGAGGAGGAGCCCGCCGCGGGTCACTCCCACGGCCACGCCCACTGAGCGTCGCCACGGCACGTCACGAAGCCCCCGTCCCCGGTCGTCCGCCGGGAACGGGGGCTTCGCCCCTCGCGGGCTTTCACTGTGGTCTCAGTTCTCCAGCGCGTCCAGTGCGCCGAGCTGACCCATCAGCCCGAGCCGGTCGTACTGCCACCAGCCCTCGGCGATCTTCCCGCTGTCGTCGAAGCGGTGAATGGTCGTCCCGGACATGGTCACCTGCCGTCCGGTGTTCGGCAGCCCCATGAACTCCGCCTTCTGCACCCCGGTCCAGAGCCACCGGGTGCACACCCGGTCCTCCTGCGCCATCTGGTCCTCGACGAGGAACGTGAAGTCGAAGGCGCCCCGCCACATCTCCATCTCGCGCCGCAACGCGTCCATGCCGATGATGTCCTGCCCGTCGGCCGGGTCGTGGCCGTGGTAGTCCTCGGTGACCAGACCGTGCAGCGGAGGCAGCGGACCGGCCGCGCCGATCGTCTCCAGGTACCGTCGCGCGGTACCCGCGTACAGCCGCTCGTCCCGCACCACGTCCAGGTCGGTGAAGACCGGCATCTCGTCGCAGAGCCCGAGCATCTGGTGGAAGATCCGGTCGGTCTCCGGGAGCCGCGAGTTCCGCATCGCCTCCTCGTACGACGGGAACTCCACGATCTCGACGACGTGCGACGCGTCGGAGCGGTCCTGGCCGACCACCGCGTGCGACGCCGTCCGCTTCCCCTTGGTCTGCTCGACCCACCTGTCCATGAGCCGGTCCATCTCGTCGAACCGGCTGGTCCTGCACTCGATGAGCTGCACGAACGTCATGACACCGCCTCCGGCCCCCCTGGGTCCGGTACCTCACGCCCATTTTCCCACCGGGGCGCGGCTACTGCGGCCCGTACCTGCGGCCCGTCCGCGAGCTGATGCCGCCCACCAGGCCGCGCGGGGCCAGCTTCGCCAGGCCCGTGAGGATCTTGTAACGGGGGTCCGGGATCGACAGCGTCCTGCCCCGGGACAGGTCCGCCAGGGCCGCCTCGACCAGTTTGTCGGCGTCCAGCCACATCCAGCCCGGGATGTTGTCCGTGCCCATCCCGGCCCGCTGGTGGAACTCGGTCCGCACGAAACCGGGCGCCAGCGCCATCAGCCGCACCCCGCTGCCGTCGAGGTCGCGCGCCGCGCCCTGGGTGAACTGCACGACCCACGACTTGGACGCCCCGTAGGTGCCGCGCGGCACGAAGGCCGCCACCGACGCCACGTTCACGACACCGCCGCGCCCGCGCTCGCGCATCGCCTCCGCCGCCGCGGCCGTCAGCCGCAGCACCGCCTCGCAGTGCACCTTGAGCATGCGCAGCTCGTCCGCCATCGGCACGTCCAGGAAACGGCCCTTGTTGCCGAAGCCGGCGTTGTTGATCAACAGGTCGACCGGGTTCTTCCGGTCGCCGAGACGGCCGGCGACCGCCTCGATGCCGGCGTCCTCGGCGAGGTCGGCGGTGAGCACCTCCGCCTCGATCCCGTGCCGGTCGTGCAACTCGGTCGCCTGCTCGCGCAGCCGCTTGGTGTCCCGGGCCACCAGGACGAGGTTGTGCCCGTCAGCAGCCAGCCGCCGCGCGAAGGCGGCACCGATCCCCGCGGTGGATCCCGTAATCAGAGCCGTTGTCATGGCCCAAGGGTAGTTACCCGGACTGACGGCGTCCGCTGCCCGCACCAGCTCTCCCGAAGCGTGAAGTGCCGGTGAACGGCGAACACGTGACGCCCGCTCACTCGCCCCGGTCCGCCACGTACTTCCGCGCCCGGGCCAGCGCCTCGGGGTGCAGCGCCTCGCCCGCCGCGAGAATCCGCGGCAGCAGCTCCCGCTCCGTGGTGACCGCGCGGAACTGCATCGCCGCCGTCACCCCGTGCTCCGGCCGGTGGACGATCTCGATCGGGTCGCCGGCCCGGATCTCACCCGGCTCGATCACCCGGAGGTAGGCACCGGACGCACCCTTCCGCGTGAACCTTCGCACCCACCCCCGCTCGCCCAGATGGCCCTGGAAAGTACGGCACGGGATGCGCCCGGAGGTGACCTCCAGTACGACCTCGGAACCGACCCGCCAGCGCTCGCCGATCAGCGCATGCGACACGTTCAGCCCGTTTGTCGTGAGGTTCTCACCGAAACAGCCGTTCGGCAGCGTCCGGCCGAGCTCCGCGCCCCACTCGTCGAGGTCCTCGCGCGCGTACGCGTACACGGCCTGGTCGTCACCGCCGTGATGGCGCAGGTCGCACACGGCGTCCCCGGCCAGCCCGCTGCCCGTGACCCCCTTCGCCCCGGGCGCCGCCACCCGCACCGGGCCGTCCACCGGCCGCTTGTCGATGCCGGTCACACCGTCCTTGTGGTCCGTGTACGGCACCGCACGCGCGCGTCCGACGTTCACCGAGAGAAGCTCCATGACTCCGACGGTACGGGACCCTTCCCAAAGTATCGACGCGTTATGGGGCGTCGTACCCAAGTCCGGCTTATGCTCGAAGTGTGATCGAGGCCCGTCATCTCCGCGTCCTGCGCGCCGTCGCCACCACCGGTTCCTTCTCGGCGGCGGGGCGTGAGCTGGGCTGCACCCAGCCCGCCGTCAGCCAGCAGATGAAGGCGCTGGAGACCTCCGTCGGCACCCCGCTGCTGGTCCGCAGCGGCCGTGAGATGCGGCTGACCCAGGCCGGCGAGGCCCTGGTCAGGCACGCCTCCGGGATCCTCGCCGGGCTCACCGCCGCCGAGGAGGAGGTCGCCGCGATCGCCGGGCTGCGCGCGGGCCGGGTCCGGCTGGTCTCCTTCCCGAGCGGCAGCTCCACCCTGGTCCCGACGGCTCTCGCCGCCCTGCGCGCGGCCCACCCCGGCACCCGCGTCTCCCTGGAGGAGGCCGAGCCCCCGAAGTCCGTGGAACTGCTGCGCGACGGCGACTGCGACATCGCGCTGGCCTTCCGCTACGAGAGCGCGGCGGGCGCGGAGGAGTGGGACGACCTGGTCGTACGGCCGCTGCTGACCGACCGCCTGGTCGCCCTGGTGCCCGACCGGCACCGGCTCGCGCGCGCCGGGTCGGTCGCCCTCGGGGAACTCGCCGGCGAGCCCTGGATCGCGGGCTGCCCGCGCTGCCGGGGACAGCTCGTGGAGGCGTGCGGGAGCGCGGGCTTCACCCCCCGCATCGACTTCGCCACCGACGACTACCCGGCCGTGGTCGGCCTGGTCGGCGCGGGTCTGGGCGTCGCCGTCCTGCCCCAGCTGGCCGTCGAGTCGGTGCGCCCCAGGGGTGCCCGCACGGTGACGCTGGAGCCCGCGGTGCGGCGCGAGATCGTCGCCCTCACCCTGCCCGACCTGGCGCAGGTGCCGGCCGTCGCGGCGACGCTGGAGCAGCTGGGCCGGGCAGCCGAGAGGCCGGCCTAGCGCGCGTCGGCGGCCGGCCGGGACACGTTGTCCAAGAGAGTGAAGAAACGTTCTTTCATGTGTCGGAGGCGGAGCCGCCGCTGGTCGTCGACGCCGACACCAGCCTGTTGCGCGCCCGCCCCATGAGCTCTTCGCGCTCGTCCTCGGTCAGGCCGCCCCACACGCCGTACGGTTCGCGGACCGCCAGCGCGTGCGCCGCGCACTCCGCGCGGACCGGGCACCTCATGCAGACCTCCTTGGCCGAGTTCTCACGGGCACTCCGAGCCGCCCCGCGCTCGCCCTCGGGATGGAAGAAGAGCGAGCTGTCCACCCCGCGACAGGCGGCGAGGAGCTGCCAGTCCCACAGGTCCGCGTTCGGTCCGGGAAGGCGGGAGAAATCTGCCATTACGTGACCCCTTGTAGCCGTTCTGGGCGGATACGGTGCCAACGACCGTACATCTCCGGTCTAGAGAGATGAAAATATGACTCATTGGCAATCTAGCCCCAGACACCGTGAAACGGGAAGAAAAAGGGCTAAATGGGGCATTGGTTGTGATGAAAAGTTGAGGGTCTGACGTCCATGTCTGCACCGTGTCCGCCCCCTCACGTAGAGTGCCGAAGACGGCATGCAGCCCCGTAACTCTTTCGAGTGACCGTCGTTGAGAGTGCGGTGGCGGTTGAAGCAACAAGCGCTCGGGCAGGCGTCCGAGACGTTCGACCGCACAGGTGACGATTCCGTACCAGCCTGGAGGCTCAAGGTGACGCGCATCAGCTGCGGAGGGCGGTCATGACATCCGTCCTCGTCTGCGACGACTCCCCGCTTGCCCGAGAGGCGCTGCGCCGCGCGGTGGCGACCGTGCCCGGCGTCGAGCGCGTGACGACGGCGGCCAACGGCGAGGAAGTCCTCCGCCGCTGGGGCGCCGACCGCTCCGACCTGATCCTGATGGACGTGCGCATGCCCGGACTGGGCGGCGTCGAGACCGTGCGCCGGCTGCTGTCCGCCGACCCCGGCGCGCGCATCATCATGCTCACGGTCGCCGAGGACCTGGACGGCGTGGCCCTGGCCGTCGCCGCCGGCGCCCGCGGCTATCTGCACAAGGACGCCTCGCGCGCGGAGCTGCGCGCGACCGTCACGCAGGCCCTCGCCGACCCGACCTGGCGACTGGCGCCCCGCCGTCTGCGCTCGGCCGAGATGGGCGCCGCGCCCACCCTCACCGCGCGTGAGATCCAGGTGCTGGAGGGCATGAGCCACGGCCGCTCCAACGCCGAGATCGGCCGCGAGCTGTTCCTCTCCGAGGACACCGTGAAGACCCACGCCCGGCGTCTGTTCAAGAAGCTCGGCGCGTCCGACCGGGCCCACGCGGTTGCCCTCGGCTTCCGCTGGGGACTGGTCCGTTAGTACGGCGGTGAGCTGCGCCGCAGCGGGACCGCGGACCCACCGGTAGCCCCCGCCCGCCCCACGGCGGGCGGGGTCCGCGCGACGGATCACCGGAGGCCCGCTGCTCGTTTCGGCGCGGATGCCGCATCCTTGAGGTGTGGAGTCTCTCGGGGACGAGTCGTTCGAGCGGAAGGGGAGGGCGCAACGGATGAGTGCCGGCGCACCTGCTCATAACGCTTCGGTGCACAACGACGGACGCGGTGCCACACCGCCGACGGCAGCAGGGCACCATGGACCGATGCGCGACGACGAGGCGGTCAGTGCCATAGGGACGATCGGCGCCCTCGTCCACCGCGCCGTCGACGGGGACGAGCAGGCCACGCATGACCTGCTCGCCCATGTCCACCCGCTGGCGCTGCGCTACTGCCGCACCCGGCTGTCCCGTCTGCCTGGCGACGCCCGGCACTTCGTCGAGGACCTCGCGCAGGAGGTCTGCGTGGCGGTCCTGCTCGCCCTGCCCCGCTACCGCGACACCGGCCGCCCCTTCGAGGCCTTCGTCTTCGCGATCGCCTCCCACAAGGTCGCCGACCTCCAGCGCGCCGCGATGCGCCACCCCGGCTCCACCGCCGTCCCCTCGGACGAGATGCCCGAACGCCCCGACGACTCCCTCGGCCCCGAGGAGCGGGCGCTGCTCAGCAGCGACGCCGAGTGGGCCAAGAAGCTCCTCGCCAACCTCCCCGAGAACCAGCGCGAACTGCTCCTGCTCCGTATCGCGGTGGGCCTCACGGCCGAGGAGACCGGCCAGATGTTGGGAATGTCACCGGGAGCGGTCAGAGTGGCCCAGCACCGGGCGCTGAGCCGGCTGCGGGCACTGGCGGAGCAGTAGCCGCGGGGCCGCCGCCCTCATGGCCGAACGGGTTGATCCGCCCCCGATGAACAGGTGCACGCCCATTTCCGTACGAACATACGAAGCCCGGAGCTGAGTCGTACCGTGGAATTTGGGACCCTTGCTTCCCGTTAGCATGGGCATCCGCACCGTTCAAGGCCATTTGGGGAAGGTGTCATGACTGCCAACGTCGACGGAGTGCCCGGAAAATTCGCGACACTCGGGCTGACCTACGACGACGTGCTGCTGCTGCCGGGTGCATCCGAGGTGCTCCCCAACGCGGTCGACACCTCGTCCCGCATCTCCCGCAACGTGCGGGTCAACATCCCGCTGCTCTCCGCGGCGATGGACAAGGTGACCGAGTCCCGCATGGCGATCGCGATGGCCCGGCTCGGCGGCGTCGGCGTGCTGCACCGCAACCTCTCCGTCGAGGACCAGGTCGGCCAGGTGGACCTGGTCAAGCGGTCCGAGTCGGGCATGGTCACCGACCCCATCACCGTGCACCCGGAGGCGACCCTCGCCGAGGCCGACGCCCTGTGCGCGAAGTTCCGCATCAGCGGTGTGCCGGTCACCGACCCGGCCGGCAAGCTGCTCGGCATCGTCACCAACCGCGACATGGCCTTCGAGTCCGACCGCAGCCGCCAGGTGCGCGAGGTCATGACCCCGATGCCGCTGATCACCGGCAGGGTCGGCACCACCGGTGTCGAGGCCATGGAGCTGCTGCGCAAGCACAAGATCGAGAAGCTTCCGCTGGTCGACGACGCGGGCGTCCTCAAGGGCCTGATCACCGTCAAGGACTTCGTCAAGGCCGAGAAGTACCCGAACGCCGCCAAGGACGCCGAGGGCCGCCTGCTCGTCGGCGCCGCCGTGGGCGCCAGCCCCGAGGCCCTGGACCGGGCCCAGGCGCTCGCCGAGGCCGGCGTGGACTTCCTGGTCGTCGACACCTCGCACGGCCACAACAGCAACGCCCTCAGCTGGATGGCGAAGATCAAGTCGAGCGTGAACGTCGACGTGATCGGCGGCAACGTCGCCACCCGCGACGGCGCGCAGGCGCTGATCGACGCCGGCGTCGACGGCATCAAGGTCGGCGTGGGCCCCGGCTCGATCTGCACCACCCGCGTGGTCGCCGGCATCGGCGTCCCGCAGGTCACCGCCATCTACGAGGCCTCCCTCGCGGCCCGCCCGGCCGGCGTCCCGCTCATCGGCGACGGCGGCCTGCAGTACTCCGGCGACATCGGCAAGGCCCTCGTGGCCGGCGCCGACACCGTGATGCTCGGCAGCCTGCTGGCCGGCTGCGAGGAGTCGCCCGGCGAGCTGCTCTTCATCAACGGCAAGCAGTTCAAGTCGTACCGCGGCATGGGCTCGCTGGGCGCCATGCAGTCGCGCGGCCAGGGCCGGTCGTACTCGAAGGACCGCTACTTCCAGGCCGAGGTCGCCTCCGACGACAAGCTCGTCCCCGAGGGCGTCGAGGGCCAGGTGCCCTACCGCGGCCCGCTCGCCAACGTGCTGCACCAGCTCGTCGGCGGTCTCCGCCAGACCATGGGCTACGTGGGCGCGGCCACCATCGACGAGATGGAGTCCAAGGGCCGGTTCGTCCGGATCACGTCCGCGGGCCTCAAGGAGAGCCACCCGCACGACATCCAGATGACCGTCGAGGCACCGAACTACAGCCGGAAGTAACCGGCGGGGTCTTACCAGGGCGGTCCCGGGCGTACCGGGGCCGCCCTCGCCGTGCCCGTCGGCGATACTGGAAGACGCTGAAACGCAGAGGGAAAGGCCACAGACGTGACTGAGATCGAGATCGGGCGCGGCAAGCGCGGCCGCCGGGCGTACGCCTTCGACGACATCGCCGTCGTCCCCAGCCGCCGTACGCGGGACCCGAAGGAGGTCTCGATCGCCTGGCAGATCGACGCCTACCGCTTCGAGCTGCCGTTCCTGGCCGCTCCCATGGACTCGGTCGTCTCCCCGGCCACCGCGATCCGCATCGGCGAGCTCGGCGGTCTCGGCGTGCTCAACCTCGAAGGTCTGTGGACCCGGCACGAGGACCCGCAGCCGCTGCTCGACGAGATCACCGGGCTGGACGCCGACACCGCCACCCGCCGGCTCCAGGAGATCTACTCCGCCCCCGTCAAGGAGGAGCTGATCGGCGCGCGCATCAAGGAGGTGCGCGACTCCGGCGTGGTCACGGCGGCCGCGCTCTCCCCGCAGCGCACCGCGCAGTTCTCCAAGGCGGTCGTGGACGCGGGCGTGGACATCTTCGTCATCCGCGGTACGACGGTCTCCGCGGAGCACGTCTCGTCCTCGCACGAGCCGCTGAACCTGAAGCAGTTCATCTACGAGCTCGACGTCCCGGTGATCGTCGGCGGCTGCGCCACCTACACGGCGGCCCTGCACCTGATGCGCACCGGTGCCGCGGGCGTGCTCGTCGGCTTCGGCGGCGGCGCCGCGCACACCACGCGCAACGTCCTGGGCATCCAGGTCCCGATGGCCACGGCCGTCGCCGACGTGGCCGCGGCCCGCCGCGACTACATGGACGAGTCCGGCGGCCGGTACGTGCACGTGATCGCCGACGGCGGTGTCGGCTGGTCCGGCGACCTCCCGAAGGCCATCGCCTGCGGCGCCGACTCGGTGATGATGGGCTCCCCGCTGGCCCGCGCGACCGACGCGCCGGGCAAGGGCCACCACTGGGGCATGGAGGCCGTCAACGAGGAGCTTCCGCGCGGCAAGAAGGTCGACCTCGGCACGGTCGGCACCATCGAGGAGATCCTCACCGGCCCGTCCCACACCCCCGACGGCTCGATGAACTTCTTCGGCGCCCTGCGCCGCGCCATGGCCACCACCGGCTACAGCGAGCTCAAGGAGTTCCAGCGCGTCGAGGTGACCGTCGCGGACTCGCAGCACAGCCGCTGACGCCGTACGGCGGACGAAGGGCCGGTCACCCGGGTGGTGACCGGCCCTCTCGCGTGCCCGCGCGGGCGGGCGGCAGCGGCTGCCGGTCGGGCCGCCGTCTTCTTCGCGCCGGAGAACGCCGCCCACACCGCGATCGCGAAGAAGACGAAGGCCGGCGGGTCGGACTCCTCCTTTTCGCGCGCCGAGGGGACCGCTCAGAGCCGGTGTGCCGCCCCCGTCGGCGTCGCCCCGCGCGTGTCCAGCAGCAGCTGCGCCTTCACCGACAGGCCCTGGAGGTCGTACGTCCGGTGCTGCTGGACCAGGATCGTCAGGTCGGCGTCGGCGGCCGCCTCGTAGAGGGAGTCCGCGCGCGGGACCGGACGGTCCAGGACGTTCCAGGACGAGATGTGCGGGTCGTGGTAGCTGACCGAGGCGCCCAGCTCCATCAGCCGGATCGCGATCTCCTGGGCGGGTGTGCCCTGCTGGTCGGCGAGGTCCGCCTTGTACGTGACGCCGAGCAGCAGCACGCGCGCGCCGCGGGCCGACTTGCCGTGCTCGTTGAGGAGGGCGGCGGCGCGCTGGACGACGTAACCGGGCATCCGGCTGTTGACCTGCTGGGCCAGTTCGACCATGCGCAGCCCGCGGCTGGCGAGGCCGGTCAGGTCCTGGGGGGCGCCGTGGCCGCCGACGCCGGGGCCCGGGCGGAAGGCCTGGAAGCCGAACGGCTTGGTCTCCGCGCAGCGGATGACGTCCCAGAGGTCGACGCCCAGGTCGTGGCAGAGGACGGCCATCTCGTTGACGAGGGCGATGTTGACGTGCCGGAAGTTGGTCTCCAGGAGCTGCACGGTCTCGGCCTCGCGCGGGCCACGCGCGCGTACCACCTTGTCGGTGAGCCGGCCGTAGAACGTGGCCGCCGACTCGGTGCAGGCGGGTGTCAGGCCGCCGATGACCTTCGGGGTGTTGGCCGGGGTGAAGTCCCGGTTGCCCGGGTCGACCCGGCTGGGGGAGTAGGCGAGGTGGAAGTCGCGGCCCGCGCGCAGGCCCGAGCCCTTCTCCAGCAGGGGGCGCAGGAAGTCCTCGGTCGTCCCCGGGTGGACCGGTGACTCCAGGATCACCGTGGTGTGCGGGCGCAGCCGCTCGGCCAGGGTGCGGGCGGCGGCCTCCACCTGGCTCAGGTCGAGTCCGCCGTCGGCGCCGCGCGGGGTGGGCGCGCAGATCACGGCCGTCCGCACGCGTCCCAGTTCGGCCGGGTCCTCGGTCGGCCGGAAGCCCCCCGAGAGCATCCGGCGCACCTCGGCGGGGCTGAGCGGGCCGGCCTCGGGGCCGGTGGCGTAGCCGATCGTGGCGATGCCGGCCGCCACGGCGGCCTGGGCGAGCGGCAGGCCGTAGGGACCGAGTCCGATGACGGCGAGGTCTGCGGGCATGGCGTGGGCCGTCCTTCCCAGTAACCGAAGCGGGACAGGTGCGCAAGCCCTGTGGACAGGACGGGCGAAGCGCAATGTCAGACTAGGAGTAAATATGACCGTTATGTGGGATTGTGTTCATGTGTCTTCCGGGGGTTCGGTGGCCGTTGTCCACAGGCTGGGGGCGAGTGGTGGCTGAAGTCGGGCAAGCCGGTCAGAATTTGGTCATGGCCCCGCCCTCGGGGCGCGGCCTGCACGACCGATGACCGACGACGAGCGATGACCGATGGCGGCAGAGCGGGAGGCAGCGGTGAGGACAGCGACACTGGGCCCGGAGCAGCGAGCGGAGTCCCTTGCGGCCATGGCCGAGCGCGAGCTGGACGTGCTGGTCGTGGGCGGCGGGGTGGTCGGCGCGGGCACCGCGCTGGACTCGGCCACCCGCGGTCTGAGTACCGGCATAGTCGAGGCCCGCGACTGGGCCTCCGGCACCTCCAGCCGGTCCAGCAAGCTCGTCCACGGCGGCCTGCGCTATCTGGAGATGCTCGACTTCGCCCTCGTCCGCGAGGCGCTCAAGGAGCGCGGCCTGCTCCTGGAGCGGCTCGCCCCGCACCTGGTCAAGCCCGTCCCGTTCCTCTACCCGCTCCAGCACCAGGGCTGGGAGCGGCTGTACGCCGGCTCGGGCGTCGCGCTCTACGACGCCATGTCGATGGCCCGCGGACACGGCAGGGGCCTGCCCGCCCACCGCCACCTCTCCCGCCGGCACGCCCTGCGCGTCGCGCCCGCGCTGCGCAAGGACGCCCTGGTCGGCGCCATCCAGTACTACGACGCCCAGATGGACGACGCCCGCTACACGGCGACCCTGGTGCGCACGGCGGTGTCCTACGGCGCGAAGGCCGCCAACCGCGCGCGCGTGACCGGGTTCCTGCGCGAGGGCGAGCGGGTCGTCGGCGCCCGGGTGCAGGACGTGGAGGCGGGCGGGGAGTACGAGATCCGCGCCCAGCAGGTCGTCAACGCGACGGGCGTGTGGACCGACGACACCCAGGCGATGGTCGGCGAGCGCGGCCAGTTCCACGTCCGCGCCTCCAAGGGCATCCACCTGGTCGTCCCCAAGGACCGCATCCACTCCACGACCGGCCTGATCCTGCGCACCGAGAAGTCGGTCCTGTTCGTCATCCCCTGGGGCCGGCACTGGATCGTCGGCACGACCGACACCGACTGGGACCTCGACAAGGCGCACCCGGCCGCCTCCAGCGCCGACATCGACTACCTGCTCAACCACGTCAACTCGGTGCTCGCGGTGCCGTTGTCGCGCGACGACGTCCAGGGCGTGTACGCGGGACTGCGCCCGCTGCTGGCCGGCGAGTCCGACGCCACCAGCAAGCTCTCGCGCGAACACACGGTCGCCCACCCGGTGCCCGGGCTCGTGGTCGTCGCGGGCGGCAAGTACACGACGTACCGGGTGATGGCGAAGGACGCCGTCGACGAGGCGGTGCACGGCCTCGACATGCGGGTCGCGGAGTGCGTCACCGAGGACATCCCGCTGCTCGGCGCGGAGGGCTACCGCGCGATGTGGAACGCGCGGGCGCGCATCGCCGCCCGCACCGGCCTGCACGTGGTGCGCGTCGAGCACCTGCTGAACCGGTTCGGCTCGCTGGCCGATGAGGTCCTCGACCTCATCGCCGCCGACCCGGGCCTCGGCGAGCCGCTCTCGGCCGCCGACGACTACCTGCGCGCCGAGGTCGTCTACGCCGCCTCCCACGAGGGCGCCCGCCACCTCGACGACGTCCTCACCCGCCGGACCCGCATCTCCATCGAGACCTTCGACCGCGGCACCCGCAGCGCCCGCGAGGCGGCCGAGCTGATGGCACCCGTCCTCGGCTGGGACAAGGACCAGATCGAGCGGGAGGTCGAGCACTACGAGAAGCGGGTGGAGGCCGAGCGCGAGTCCCAGCTCCAGCCCGACGACCTGACCGCGGACGCGGCGAGGCTGGGGGCGCCGGACATCGTGCCGTTGTAGACCGCCGTCCCGGGACCGGTCCCGGCCGCGGGGCGGCTCCCCGCTTCACCCGATCGAGCGACCCGGGGCCGGGATCCTCTTCCGGCGCCCGGCCGTTCTACCAAGTGCGAGAGCAGAACTCGGCCGCGAGCAGAGCGGGTTCGAGGCCGGGGTCCGCGATCGTCGTCGTGTTCACGCGGAAGGTGAGCACATGCCGGCCGTCCCGCGACACGGCGCTGCGCACATAGCTGCCCGCGATCCGGCCGTTGTGTCCCCACACCGTGGTCCCGCACGGCAGCTTCACCGGAAAGATCCCCAGCCCGTACGCCCCGTGCGTGGCACGGGTGTCGAGCATCTCGCGGAGCAGGCGCGGGGGCAGCAGCTCGCCGTCCAGCAGCGCCGCGTAGAAGCGGTTCAGGTCGTCGAGGGTGGTCACCAGCTCGCCCGCCGCGCCGGCCACGCGCGGGTCGAGCCGGGTGACGTCGGTGCCGTCGGCCGCGTAGGCGCGGCCGTGCGGGAAGGGCAGCGTGGTACGGGCGCCCGGGAAGGAGGTGCCCGTCAGACGGAGGGGGGTGATGATGCGGCGCCTGGCCTCGGCGGCGTACGAGCGGCCGGTGACCCGCCGGATGACCATGCCGAGGACGACGTAGTCGGTGCTGGAGTACGCGTAGCGGCCCAGCCGGGTCGACCGGAGGGAGAGTGAGATGCCCACCGCCTGAAGGGGGGTGAGGGGGACCGACCCCCGGGTGACCGTGGTGAAGTCGGCGAGCCCGCTGGTGTGAGCGAGCAGGGCCCGCAGGGTGATCCGGCGTCCGTCGACGCCGTGGCCGCGCAGCAGCCCCGGCAGGTACCGGTCCGCGGTGTCGGACAGCGACAGCCGGTGTTCCGCGGCCAGTTGCAGCACCACGGTGGCGATGAAGGTCTTGGTGACGCTGCCGGCGCGGAAGTGGTCGGCGCGGGTGATGCCCAGGCCGGCGGCCGCGTAGCGGACGTCGTCGCCGTCCTGTTCCAGGAGGGCCGCGGCGGGCGCCCTGCCTTTGGTGACGAACTGTGACAGAAGCGGGTCCGTGGCCTCGGCCGAGGAGGCGGAACCGGCCGTGACCGGGGCCAGCAGCAGGGCAAGGAATACCGGTATGGCCACCAGTGTCCGAAGCGACGGCATCCCGGTTCCTCCCCTTGTCGCGGCTCATCATCCCGGCCCGAGTGACGCCCTCGTCACCGGGGGTTCCGATCGGCCGGGCCCGATGCGGGATCAGGGGGCCCCAGGGCGTCGGGCACTTGTCGGGTGAGGGACAATGGAGGCTCTGTCAGGGCGGGTTGCATGAGGGGACGCATGTCGGAGGCGGAGCGGGCGGGTACTTCTCGTCAAGAGACTCGTCAGGACAACAGCGAGCGTCTTCTCGCCGGGCGGTACCGGCTGGGAGGAGTGCTCGGCCGCGGCGGCATGGGCACGGTGTGGCGGGCGGAGGACGAGACCCTCGGCCGCACGGTGGCCGTCAAGGAGCTGCGGTTCCCGTCGAACATCGACGACGAGGAGAAACGGCGCCTGATCACGCGCACCCTGCGCGAGGCCAAGGCGATCGCCCGGATCCGCAACAACAGCGCGGTGACGGTCTTCGACGTGGTCGAGGAGGACGACCGGCCCTGGATCGTGATGGAGCTCGTCGAGGGCAAGTCGCTGGCCGAGGTCATCCGGGAGGACGGCCTGCTGAAGCCCAGGCGGGCGGCCGAGGTCGGCCTCGCGATCCTGGACGTGCTGCGGTCGGCGCACCGCGAGGGCATCCTGCACCGGGACGTGAAGCCGTCCAACGTGCTGATCTCCGAGAGCGACGGCCGGGTCGTGCTCACCGACTTCGGTATCGCGCAGGTCGAGGGCGACCCGTCCATCACCTCCACCGGCATGCTCGTCGGCGCCCCCTCCTACATCTCCCCGGAGCGGGCCCGCGGTCACAAGCCCGGCCCGGCGGCCGACCTGTGGTCGCTCGGCGGCCTGCTGTACGCGGCGGTCGAGGGAGCGCCGCCGTACGACAAGGGGTCGGCGATCGCCACGCTGACGGCGGTGATGACCGAGTCGCTGGAGGAGCCCAAGAACGCGGGACCGCTGCGGGACGTCATCTACGGCCTGCTCAACAAGGACCCGGACAAGCGGCTCGACGACGCGGGCGCCCGCGTGATGCTCAGCGCCGTCGTCAACACGCCGGAGGAGGCACCCGCCGACGCCACGCGGGTGGTGCCGCTGCCTCCGCAGCCCGACGCGCCGCAGGAGGAGAAGGCCGCCCCGGCCGGGGCCAAGCGGGGCGAGGAGGCCGGGGAGAAGCTGCGCGGCGCGCTGCGTTCCGTGCGCAAGGCGGCGGGGGCGGCGAGCGCCTCGGCCGCGACCAGGACGAAGAGCGGTGGTGCCGGCGCTGTCGCCGAGGCGGGTGGCACGGCGGGTCCGGCCGGCGCCGCGGGAGGCTCGGGCGCGGGAACCGGCTCGGGCGCGGCTTCGGGTGCGGCCTCGGCTTCGGGGGCGGGCGCGGTCGGTAGTGCCGCCTCGCCGTCCGTCGGTATCGGCGGCGGTGCCGGTGCGGCCGGTTCGGCCGGTGCGTCGGCGGGGGCCAAGCCCGGTGCGGGGAAGCCGAGTTCGGGCTGGCCGCAGATGCCGCCGCCGGACCTGGACCTGGAGCTGGCTCCTCGGACGGTGCCCCGCGCGCCGATCACCGACGTGGTGCCGAAGCGCACCCTGGTGATCATCGCCGTGGTGGTGGTGCTCGCCGTGCTCGGCACCGTGCTCGCCCTGACCCTGGGCGGCGGTGACGACGACGGCAAGAGCAGCGGCAAGGGCGGCGGTTCCAAGGCGGTGGCGACCTCGCAGGCGAGCGCGAGCATGAGTTCCGGTTCGGGTTCCGGCGCCGGCGCCTCCACCAAGGAGGACACCGGCGACGGCACCCGGACGGACGGTGACTCGTCGACGTCCGAGGCGGCCGGGAACTCCGACGACTCGGGTTCGGACGACTCGGGCGCCGCGAGCGACGACGATTCCTCGGCATCGAACTCCAGTGGCAGTGACAGCGACGGTGACAGCGGCAGCGCGCCGGTGGTGTCGACGTACAAGGGCGGTCAGGGGTACTCGATCGGGCTGCCCAAGGGCTGGAAGTTCCAGACCAGCAGCTCCGCCGGGGACCGGTTCACCGGCCCCGACGGACAGAAGCTGCTGGTCGCGTGGACGACCACGCCCAAGGACGACCCGGTGGCCGACTGGGAGAACCAGGAGCGTTACATGGCGCGCTCCCAGTACCAGAAGATCCGCATAGCCGCGGTGAGCTACCGGGGCTGGAACACGGCCGACTGGGAGTTCACCTACGTCGAGAGCGGCACCAAATACCGGACGGTCGACCGGGGGTTCGTCGTCAGCTCGAAGCAGGGGTACGCGCTGATGTACACGGCGAAGGCCGCCGACTGGAGCAGTGAGCTGCGCAAGGACACCTGGAAGACGCTGACCGCGTCCTTCGAGCCGAAGTGACAAATTCGCATCCCCACAATGCGAATTGCCTCCGGCACGTATCGTGAGTGGTTGCGGACCGTACGCATCCAGGTATGCATACGGAACGGGCCGCGAAACGAACGGATTTGACCAACCGGACGGCCGGGGGAGGCAACGTGGACGACTATGCGGGTCGGGTGCTCGCCGACCGCTACCGCCTGCCCCTGCCCCCCTCCGACGAGTACGAACTCACCGAGAGCCGGGCCTTCGACACCTACAGCGGACAGGAAGTCCTCGTCCGCCAGGTGCCGTTGCCGGAGGTCGTCGAGGCCGAGGTGCTCGACGCGGAGGGGCTGCCGGACGGTTTCACAGCCCGTGACCGCGGCGCGCGCCGGCCGCCGTCGGCCCGTACCGCGACACGCCGGCCCAGCGATCCCGCGGTGCGGCGCGCCGTCGAGGCCGCGCAGGCGGCCGCCCGGATCCCCGACCACCCCCGGCTCGACCAGGTCTTCGACGTGTTCGCGGAGGGCGGTTCGCTCTGGATCGTCAGCGAGTCCGTCTCCGCGCGGCCGCTGGCGGCGCTGCTCGCCGAGCAGCCCCTGACCCCTTACCGGGCGGCCGAGGTCGCCTCCGACGTGCTGATGGCGCTGCGCGTGCTGCACGCCCACGGCTGGGTCCACCGCAACATCACCGCCCGCACGGTCCTCGTCTGCGACGACGGCCGCGTGATGCTGACCGGCCTCGCGGTCGGCGCGGCGGAGGAGGCGCTGTGCGGGTACGACCCGGTGCCGGTGCCGGAGGGTGAGACCGGGCCGGTGGAGAGTTCCGGCGCGCCCATGGGCCCGGCCGATCCCGCGGGCCGCGCGGGCGGTGTTCCCGGGGGCATCGGGGGCGTAGGGGGTGCGGCGGGCGCGGCAGGTGGTACGGCCGGCGCGCCGGGGGCGCATTCCGGCCAGGAGGTCGATCCCGAGGCCGCCCGGCGTGCCGCGATCCAGGCGCGGGCCGCGGGCGGGCTGCCGGGGGCCGGTTCGGAGGAGGGCGCGGACGGTTCCGCTTCCGGTTCCGGTACCGGTGCGGTGGCGCGCCGGGCGCTGGAGACCGGCGCGGACGTCCGCGCGGCCCGCGCCGGGGCGATCGCCGCGTACCGCGCGGGCGCGAGGGCCGCCGCGCGCGTCCAGGAGACCCAGCAGAACGGCCGGGCCGCGCTGCCCGGCGCCCGCCCACCCGCCGAGACCGACACCGGAGCCCCCGCACCACAGCCCCCGCACGGGACGCCCCGGAGCAACGGTGCCGCGCAGCCGCCGTACGGGGCGGGGCAGACCAACGGGCAGGCGCAGTCGCCGTACGGGCCGGGACAGGCCCAGTCCCCGTACGGGGCCGGCCAGTCCAACGGGCAGGCGCAGTCGCCGCATGGGGCCGGCCAGGCGCAGTCCCCCTACGGGCCCGGCCAGGCTCAGTCGCCGTACGGCTCCGGGCAGGCGCCGTATGTTCAGGGGCAGGTGCAGGGGGCCGGGGCTGTGCCGCCCGGGCAGATAGCCGATCCGTACGGGGTCGGCGGCGCGCCCTCGGCCTGGCACGGCGCCTCACCGCGTACCGCCCCCGGGGCGCCTCCGGCCGTCGGCGCCGGTCAGGAGCGCACCGCGCTCCCCGCCGCCCGCCCGGGCCAGGACCCGGCCCAGTTGCCCGTCCCCGGTGCCCGGCCCGGTCAGGACCCGGCCCAGTTGTCCGCTCCCGGTGCCCGGCCCGGTCAGGACGCGTCTCAGCTGCCCGTCCCCGGTGCTCGCCCCGGGCAGGATCCCGCCCAGTTGTCCGTTCCCGGTGCTCGGCCGGTGTTGCCCGCGCAGGGTGCGGCCGGGGCCGCGGCTCGCTGGGGTGAGGCCGCCGCCGCGGCCGTCCCCGGGCGGCGGGGGCCCGCGACCGCGCTGGCCGCCGAGCGCGCGCGGCAGGTGCGGATGACCGTGGTGGGGCCGGTGACCGAGCGCTGGGCGCCGGAGCAGGCCGGGCCCGTGCACGAGAACTGGCAGCTGGCGGCACCCATCGGACCGGCCACCGACCTGTGGGCGCTCGGCGCGCTGCTGTTCCGGGCCGTACAGGGGCACGCGCCCTACCCGGAGGAGTCGACGGCCGAGCTGGTCCAGCTGGTGGTCTCGGAGCCGCCCGCCTTCGCGGAGGAGTGCGGCTCGCTGAGGCCGGTCGTGGAGTCGTTGCTGCGTCAGGACCCCACCGAGCGGCTGGACTTTGAGGAGCTGCGCGGCTGGCTCCGCTCGCTGGTGCGGTCCGCGCCCGAGCCGGAGGCCGGTACGTACGTCGTCGCCACCCCGCCCGCCGACCCGAAGCGGCTGCCGATCATCCGGCGCCGCGGCGAGCTGGTCCGCAGACGCAGGGCAGGGCTCCCGGCGACCCACGGCCGGCACAAGCGTGCCCGCGAGGAGGCCAGGTCGCCGCGGCGGCTGGGCCGTACGCTCCTTCTGCTGGTGCTGCTCCTGCTGGCCGCGGCGGTCGCGTACGCCATGGTGTTCATGCCGAAGAAGGACAGCGCGGACGGCGGCGGCACGGGAAGCGGTGACCGGACCGGCGCGGCCGGTGACGTGAGTTCCGCACCGAGCCCCACGCCCACTGCGACGCCCTCGCCCACGTCGACGCAGTCCACCGAGACCCAGACCACCGCCGGTTCGACGGGCGGCTCCGACGTCGGCGGCGGCTTCACCCTGCGCGACGACCCGAACGGCTTCCGGATCGCCGTGGCCAAGGGCTGGACCCGCACCCCGAAGAACAGCAGCGGCCAAGTGATCTACTCGCACGGGAAGTTCGAGCTGATCGTGGTGGCCGGACGGGACAGCGCGGCGAGCTACGGCAGCGACCCGATGACGTACCAGCGGGACAAGGAAGCGGAGTTGCAGCCGTACCGGGACTCCAGCTGGGCCACGGCCGGCGGGCTGCGGACCATCACGGTGGGACAGCAGGTCTCCGCCGAGGGGCAGTTCACCTGGACGGACAGCCAGGACGGCGACCTGTTCGTGCGCAACATGGTCTTCCTGATCGACGGCCGCTACCACATCGTGCAGGTGCGCGGCCCGGAGTCGGAACGGGACCAGGTCACGGAGTTCTACGAGCAGGCGTCGACGACGTACAAGTACACGGGCTGAGCCACCCGAACCGTCACAGTGCTGTCTCCGTGGGACCCCGCCGGTTCCATGACCGCAGGGCGCTCCATAGTCTGACCCTGACAAGAGCATTGCGGGGCAACGTGAATCAGATGCAGGGCCTGCTCATAGCGGGCCGCTACCGGCTCGCCGACACCATCGGCAGCGGCGGCATGGGCCGGGTGTGGCGCGCACACGACGAAGTGCTGCACCGGGCGGTCGCCATCAAGGAGTTGACGGCCGCGCTCTACGTCTCCGAGGGCGACCAGGCCATCCTGCTGGCCCGTACCCGGGCGGAGGCCCGGGCCGCGGCGCGCATCAACCACTCCGCCGTCGTCACCGTCCACGACGTACTCGAACACGACGGCCGCCCGTGGATCGTCATGGAGCTGGTCGAGGGCCGTTCGCTGGCCGACGAGGTCAAGGAGCGCGGGCGCGTCGAGCCTGCGGAGGCCGCGCGGATCGGGCTGTGGGTGCTGCGGGCGCTGCGTGCCGCGCACGGCGCCGGTGTGCTGCACCGGGACGTCAAGCCGGGCAACGTACTGCTCGGACGTGACGGCCGGGTCCTGCTCACCGACTTCGGCATCGCCCAGATCGAGGGCGACACGACGATCACCCGGACCGGGGAAGTCGTCGGATCGGTCGACTACCTCGCGCCGGAGCGTGTGCGCGGGCACGATCCCGGGCCCTCCTCCGACCTGTGGGCGCTGGGCGCGACGCTGTACACGGCGGTGGAGGGCCGGTCGCCGTTCCGCCGTACCTCGCCGCTGACCACCATGCAGGCGGTCGTCGAGGACGAGGTCGCCGAGCCGCGCAACGCGGGCCCGCTGGAGCCGGTCATCACCGCGCTGCTCCGCAAGGAGCCGGCCCGGCGGCCCAGCACCGGGGAACTGGAGCAGATGCTCGCCGAGGCGGCGGAGGGGCGGCGGCCGAGCGCGGCGCAGGCGTTCGTACCGACGTCACCGAGCGGCTACGGCGTACCGGCGACGGGTTCCGGCGCCGGAACCCGGGTGCAGACGGCCGCGGCCACGCCGTATCCGCCGGTGGCGGCCGGGCCCGTGCCCGCGGCGGCGGCGCCGAAGCGGTACCGCCTGCGGACGTTCGCCGTGGTCGTCGCCCTCGCGGCGGTCGTCGGCGGAGGCGTGGCGGTCGCGTTGCAGCAGTACGGCACGGGCAGCGCCGGCGACTCCACCGCCGCCTCGTCCACCCCGACTTCCAGCGCCGACACCGACACCGACACCAGCGCCACACCGACCGGCGGCAGCGGCCAGGGATCCGTACCCGACGGCTGGGAACGCCGCGACGACCCGGTGGGCTTCAGCATCTCCCTGCCCAAGGGGTGGAAACGGTCGGTCTCCATCGACCAGGACGGCCTCCGGCAGGTCGACTACTCACCGGACAACGGCAAGCACCTGGTACGGGTCGCCGTCGACACCGCGCCGGACTTCAGTACGTCGTACGACCACATGAGCTATCTGGAGCAGAAGATCTCGGCCCGACTGCAGGACTACAAGCGGTTGAGCCTCAAGGAAGAGCTGTTCCGCGACCTGCCGGGCGTCCGCTGGCAGTACACCTGGAACGCGTTGGCCAAGAACCCTCCGCATTACTACCCGGGGCCCTACCACGCGATCGACGTCGGCTACATGAACAGTGACGGCACGGAATACGCCATCTACGCGGCCTCTCCGACCGACGACTGGCCCACCACGGAGAAGCAGTTCGACTGGATCCTGCGGAGCTTCCAGGAGGGCTGACCGTCCGGACGGCCGAACGGCGACGCCGGTTCGCTCCGCGCGAGGCCCGGGTTTCGGTAGTTGGCCTGTCAGTGTCCGGAACGTGGGCGTCCGGTGCGGCATCATGGGGCTCATGGTGAATCCGGGGGATGACGCCGTACGTCTGATCGCTGGGCGTTATCGCCTGGACGCGCGGCTCGGGCGGGGCGGGATGGGTGTCGTGTGGCGGGCGACCGACCAACTGCTGGGCCGGCAGGTCGCCGTCAAGGAACTCACCGTCGACGACTCGCTCCCCGAGGACGACGCCCGACTGCGCCGCGACCGCACCCTGCGTGAGGCGCAGGCGGTCGCGCAGCTGCGCCACCCGCACATCATCGTCGTCCACGACGTCGTGGACGACGGCGAACGGCCCTACATCGTCATGGAGTTGATCGACGGAGGCTCCCTCGCCGACCGGATCTCGCGCGGCGGCCCCGTGGACGTGGCCGAGGCCGCGCGGATCGCCGGCGACCTGCTGAGCGCGCTGCGCACGGCGCACCGGGCCGGTGTGCTGCACCGGGACATCAAGCCGGCGAACGTGCTCGTCGAGGCCGGCACCGGGCGTGTCGTGCTCACCGACTTCGGGATCGCCCAGGTCGCCGGCGCCTCCACGCTCACCGAGACCGGTTCCTTCGTCGGCTCGCCCGAGTACACGGCGCCCGAGCGGATGTCGGGGACCCGGGCCGGTCCGGCGTCCGACCTGTGGTCGCTGGGCGCGCTGCTGTGCGCCGCGCTCAGCGGTGAGTCGCCGTTCCGGCGCGACTCGCTCGGCGGCATCCTGCACGCCGTGGTCTCCGACGAGATCCGGCCACCCGCCCAGGCGGAGCCGCTGCTGCCCGTCGTACGGGGGCTGCTGGAGCGGGATCCGGAGCGGCGGCTGGGCGCCGAGGAGGCCGAGCGGATGCTGCGCGGGTTCCTGGCGACGGGAGCGGTGGCGGTCGCGAGCGCGACGGAGAGCGTCGGCGTCGCGTCGTACACCCCGACCCAGCGGGACGTGCCGCGGCCGCCCGCCCCGGAACAGGCCGTGCCGGCCGGGTACTCGACGCGCGGGATGCTGATCGCCGCGCTGCTCGTCGCCGCGATGGCCGGGGCGGGGGTGTCGGCGGCGGCGCTGCTGTTCCACGGCGGCGGGGACACCGGCACACCGGGACCGGGCCGCGGCGGCGCGACCGCCGTCTCCGCGTCGCACACGTCGTCCTCGGCGTCGCGCACGGCGTCCTCCGCGCCCACGCCGACGCGGTCCTCCTCGCCGCCGCCCACCGACTCCCGTACCGCGCCGTCCGGTTACCGGCTCGCGCGGGACCCGGGCGGCTTCTCCCTCGCCGTGCCGGAGGGCTTCACCCGGGACCCGCAGGGCGAGCGCGTCTTCTACATGTCGCCGGGACAGACCTTCCGGCTCGGCATCAAGGTCTCCGAGCCGCAGACCGGCGGGCCGGGAGCGGTGATGCGGCGGGCGGCGGCCGAGGGACCGAGCACCAACCCCGGCTACCACGACGGCCGGGTCACCGACACCACCCACTCCGGACACCCCGCCGCTTTCTGGGAGTTCACCTGGACGGGCTTCAGCGCCTCCGAGGGCCCCCGGCACACCTACGACATCTGCTGGGAGGAGGGCGGCCGGATGTACGACGTGTGGGTGTCGGCACCGGTCGGCAAGGTCCGCGAGGCCCGCGAGTACTTCGACGTCGCCGTCGACACGTTCACGGCGGCCTGAGCGGTCTCGAACGGCCGTGCGCCGGGCGCGCGTTCAGGGCGGGGAGGCCGGATACCGCACTCCGCTGACCGCGCCGCTTCGACAACGGCATGGTGCGCAAGGTACTCATGTGACATGAGCGAAGACGGCGAACAGCCGGTCGAGGGACGTCTGATCGGGGGGCGTTACCGGCTCGCCGGGCGTATCGGCTCGGGGCCCGCCGGCACCGTGTGGCGGGCCCGCGACGAGCAGGACGGGCGGGACGTCGCGGTCAAGGAGCCACGGCTGTCCGGCGCCGGAGACGGTGCCAACAAGGGCGCCGGGGACGATGCCACGGACGGCGACGGCGACGGCGACGGCGACGGCGACGGCGAGGGTGCCGGTGTCGGCGACGGTGCCGGTGTCGGGGGCGGCCGCTCTGTCGCCGACGCCCCCTCTGCCGCCGACAGTGCCGGTGGCTCCGGTGGCGCGGGTGACGAGGAACGGCAGCGTGCCGCGCACCGTCTGCTGCACGAGGCCCGGGCCGCCGCCCGGGTCGACCATCCGGCCGCCGTCGCCATCCACGACGTACTCCTCGACGGCGAACTGCCGTGGATCGTCATGGAGTTGGTGGAGGGGGAGTCGCTGCGCGCCGCTCTCGACGCGCGCGGGCCGCTGGCGGTCGACGAGGCCGCCCGGATCGGGCTCGCCGTCCTCGGGGCGCTGCACGCCGCCCACGGCGTCGGGATCGTGCACCGGGACCTCAAGCCGTCCAACGTTCTCCTCGAAGCCGGCGGCGAGCGTGTCGTCGTCACCGACTTCGGCACCGGCGGCGCGCAGGGGCACAGCGCGTTCGTCGCCCCCGAGTGCGGTGAGGAGCGCGGCGCCGGGCCCGCCTCCGACCTGTGGTCCCTGGGCGCGTTGCTCCGCGAGGCCCTCGGCGGTGCGGAGGGCGGCCTCGCCCCGCTCCTCGGACGGCTCCTCGCCACCGACCCCGAGGCCCGGCCGACCGCAGCCGACGCGGCCGAGGCGCTCGCCGAGGCCGCCGGGACGAGCCTGCCCGCGTGGGTGACCGAGCCCGTGGCGAGCCCGCCCCCGGTGCCGGCCCCCGCCCCGGACCCGGCACCCCCGGCCGCCCCCGAACCCCGCCGCCTCACCCCGCTCACCGCCCTCGGTCTGCTGCTCGCCAAAAAACCGGAGCGTGGCTGACGGCGCTGATCGTCCCCGCCCAACCCCCTGATCAGCGCATTCCCTGCCAGTGATCGCTGGCGGTGTGTGTGCACTCCGTGAAACAGGGTTACCCACGGGTACCCAAAGGCCCCGCGCCCGAATACCCTGCGGCTCATGACGGACTCGCAGGCCCCGGAGAAGACCGGTACGGACACGACCGGCACCAACCCCCTCGCCCCCGCCCCCGCGGGAGCCCGAACGGCCGCCGACGTGGTCACGCCCGAGCTGGTCGCCCAGCTCACCAAGGGCGTCGCCGGCTCCGGCCGTACGGCCAACCACACGCCCTTCACCGGCGAGAAGCTGGCCGACCTGCCCGAGTCCACCCCCGAGGACGTGGCCAGGGCCTACGACGCGGCCCGCGCCGCCCAGGCCGTGTGGGCGAAGGTGCCGGTACGGCAGCGCGCGGCCGTCCTGCTCCGCTTCCACGACCTGATCCTGGCCCGCCAGGCCGAGGTCCTCGACCTCATCCAGCTGGAGACCGGCAAGGCCCGGCTGCACGCCCACGAGGAGGTGCAGGCCGTGGCCGTCGCCGCACGGCACTACGGCCGCAAGGCCCCCGCCTACCTCCGCCCCAAGCGGCACGCGGGCGCCATGCCCACCCTCACCAAGGTCACCGAACTGCGCCACCCGCGCGGTGTCGTGGGCCAGATCGCCCCGTGGAACTACCCCCTCGAACTCTCCGTCGGCGACGCGCTGCCCGCCTTCGCCGCCGGCAACGCGGTCGTCATGAAGCCGGACACCGAGACCTGCCTGACCGCCCTGTGGGCACGCGACCTGCTGATCGAGGCGGGGCTGCCCGCCGACGTCTTCCAGGTGGTGCTCGGCGAGGGCCCGGTCGTCGGACCCGAGGTCGTCCGGCACGCCGACTACGTCTCCTTCACCGGCTCGACCCGCACCGGGCGCGAGGTCGCGCAGGGCGCCGCCGCCCGGCTGGTCGGCGTCTCCCTCGAACTCGGCGGCAAGAACGCCATGCTGGTCCTGGACGACGCCGACATCGAGAAGGCGGCCGCCGGCGCGGTCCGCGCCTGCTTCTCCTCCGCCGGACAGCTCTGCATCTCCATCGAGCGGCTCTACGTCCACGAGTCGATCGCCGACGCGTTCGTGGAGCGCTTCGCCGCCCGCACGAAGGCCCTGCGCCTCGGCCGCTCCCTCGCCTACGGCGCCGACATGGGCTCCCTGGTCGGCGAACGCCAGCTGGAGACCGTCAGGCGGCACGTGGAGGAAGCCGTCGAGAAGGGCGCCACCGTCGTCGCCGGCGGCACCGCCCGTCCCGACATCGGCCCCTACTTCTACGAGCCGACCATCCTCGACGGCGTCGAGGACGCGATGGCCGTCTGCGCGGAGGAGACCTTCGGCCCGGTCGTCTCCCTCTACCGCTTCAAGACCGAGGACGAGGCCGTCGAGCACGCCAACGGCACGCCGTACGGCCTCAACTCGTCGGTGTGGACGAAGAACGGCGGCCGCGGCCGCGCGGTCGCCGCCCGGCTCCGCACCGGCACCGTGAACGTCAACGAGGGCTACGCCCCCGCCTACGGCAGCGTCCAGTCCCCGATGGGCGGCATGAAGGACTCCGGCCTGGGCCGCCGCCACGGCTCCGAGGGCATCCTCAAGTACACCGAGGCCCAGACGGTCGCACAGCAGCGACTGCTGCCGATGGCCCCCTCCCTGGGCATGGACGACGAGAAGTACGCCCGGTTCATGAGCACCAGCCTCCGCGTGATGAAGGCGCTGAGGCTGCGGTAGCCGACCCGTTCCCACCCGCACGCGAAACTCAACGAGGAGCACCCGTGCCCCAGGACACCTACGACTACGACGTCATCGTCGTCGGCTCAGGCTTCGGCGGCTCCGTCACCGCCCTGCGCCTGACGGAGAAGGGCTACCGCGTCGGTGTCCTGGAAGCCGGCCGCCGCTTCACCCGCGAGACCCTGCCCAGGAACTCGTGGGACATCAGGAACTACCTCTGGGCCCCGCAGCTCGGCTGCTACGGCATCCAGCGCATCCACCTCCTCGGCAACGTCATGGTCCTGGCCGGCGCGGGCGTCGGCGGCGGCTCGCTCAACTACGCCAACACCCTCTACGTCCCGCCGAAGGCCTTCTTCGACGACCCCCAGTGGCGTGACATCACCGACTGGCACGAGGAGCTGAAGCCGTACTACGACCAGGCCCAGCGCATGCTCGGCGTACGGCTCAACCCGACCATGACCCCCTCCGACGTGCACCTGAAGGCGGCGGCGGAGAAGCTCGGCGTCGGCGACTCCTTCCACCTCGCGCCGGTCGGCGTCTTCTTCGGCGACGGCAAGGACGCCGACGGAGACGGAGACGGCGGGGCGAAGGCCGCGCCCGGCGAGCAGGTCGCCGACCCCTACTTCGGCGGCGCGGGCCCGGACCGCAAGGCCTGCACCGAGTGCGGCGAGTGCATGACCGGCTGCCGGCACGGCGCGAAGAACACCCTCAACGAGAACTACCTCCACCTCGCCGAGAAGGCGGGCGCGGAGGTGCACCCGATGACGACGGTCGTCTCCGTCACCGACGACTCGCGGGGCGGCTACGCGGTCGCGACCCTCCCCACCGACGACCGGAAGAAGGGCAAGGGCCGGATCTTCAGGGCCCACCGGGTCGTCGTCGCCGCCGGCACGTACGGCACCCAGACCCTGCTGCACCGCATGAAGGCCGGCGGCCAGCTGCCGTACCTCTCGGACCGGCTGGGCGACCTCACCCGCACCAACTCGGAGGCCCTGGTCGGCGCCCAGACCGACGACCGCCGCTACCGCAAGGCGCACGGCACCCCGAGGGCCGACTTCACCAAGGGCGTCGCGATCACGTCCTCCATCCACCCGGACGAGAACACCCACATCGAGCCGGTCCGCTACGGCAAGGGCTCGAACGCGATGGGCAGCCTGTCCATCCTCCAGGTGCCGTACGCGGAGGGCTCCTCCCGCGTCCTCGGCTGGCTGGCGAACGCGGCCCGCCACCCTCTGCTCGTACTGCGCTCGCTCTCCAGCCGGCGCTGGTCGGAGCGGACCATCATCGGCCTGGTGATGCAGTCGCTGGACAACTCCCTGACGACGTACCTGAAACCGGACGGCGTCGGCAAGGGCCTGCTCACCGCCCGGCAGGGCCACGGCGCGCCCAACCCCAAGCAGATCAAGGCCGCCTCCGAGGCCGCCACCGTGCTCGCCGCCGAGATCAACGGCTTCCCCGGCAGCAACGTCGGCGAGCTGATGGGCACCCCGCTCACCGCGCACTTCCTCGGCGGCTGCCCGATCGGCGGCTCACGCGAGAGCGGCGTCATCGACCCCTACCACCGGCTGTACGGCCACCCCGGGATATCGGTCGTCGACGGTGCCGCCGTCTCCGCGAACCTCGGTGTGAACCCGTCCCTGACCATCACCGCCCAGGCCGAGCGCGCGATGTCGTACTGGCCGAACAAGGGCGAGCCGGACCCGCGTCCCGCGCAGGGGGCGGCCTACGAACGCCTGAAGGCGGTCGAGCCCCGCGACCCGGTCGTCCCGCCGGACGCCTTCGGCGCGCTGCGGCTGCCGTTCCTCGGCGTCCCGGCGGTCCCCCCGAAGAAGTAGCCGCGCAGCGAAGAGGGACCTGTGCCCCCCTCCGAGCCCAGGTCCCTCTTCATCGGTGCGCGGCCACCGTTGGCACGGCGGCCGCGCGACCTTGTCTACGCGTCCGCCGAGGCCTTCCGGCGGCGTACGGCGATCACCGCGCCCGCGCCGGCCACCACGGCGACCCCGCCGACGAGGCCGATGACCGGGAGCGCCGAGCTGGAGCCGGTGTCGGCCAGGTTGCCGGTCGGCAGGTCGGAGACGTCGCCCTGCGGCTTCTTCACCGAGTCCTTGCCGCCGTTGTCGCTCGGGGTGGCCTCGCCCGGGGCGGGGTTGGACGAGCCGGCCTCAAGGACCGTGAAGTCGTACTGGGCCCAGCCCTCGGCGATGCAGTCCTGGCCGTCGACCTGGTCGAGGTAGGCGCCCGAGCCGAAGGAGTAGGCGTCGCCGGCGGGGGCCGCGGCGTCGATGGAGACGCGCAGGTCGATGGACTTGCCGGCGCCCGCCTTGAGCTTCGGCACGTAGAAGAAGTAGTCGCCGGCCCAGTCGTCGCTGCCGATCCGGTCCCAGGAACCGCTGTCGGGGTTCTTGAACTCCAGGTCGACGTGGGGGCTCAGGTACTTCGACTCGTCGAGCTCGTAGTTCTCGATCTCGGCGTAGAAGGCGACGCCTTCGATGTCGGCCTTGGACTCGTTGGTCACGACCAGCTCGAAGTCGTGGAAGCCGTCGCCCGCGACGATCTTGCCGGGCAGGCCCTTGATGTCCGCGGACACCTTGGCCTGGCCGTACTGCTCGTCGAGGTCCTCGCAGTAGGGGACGTCCGGGTCGGACGGGTCCTCGCTGGGCTCGGCCGACTCGGACGGCTCGGCGGACGCGGACGCCGAGGCACTTGCGCTCGCGCTGTCGCCGGGCGACGCGGATGCCGACGCCGACGCGGACTCGCTCGCGCTGTCGCTCGGCGAGGCGGTGGCGGAGTCGTCGTCGGACGGTGAGGCCGCGGCCGTCTCGCTGGGTATCTCGCTCGGCACGCTCTCGGACGCGGTCGGCGTCGCCGACTCCTCCGCGAAGGCGGCCGGTGCGGACAGCAGGGCGAGCGGCGCGATGGCAGCCGTGGCGGCTGCCGCGGCCATGGCGCGGCGAAGCTTCATGAGGACCCCCGTGACTCAGACGCGGTCGATGGATGTGACCGCTGGTTCCGCTGATGTGACCGGTGAATCCTGTGAATGGTTGCCTCCGCATTCACCGGATTCTCATGTGAGGTAGGTCACTTGGTCACTGGGGCGTCCCGCGGCGGGCCCGATCCCGGGGCTGGGCATGGACACAGCGGATTCCAAGGTTATTCTCGCCCCCGTCGAACGGCCGAACGAGAGAGTGTCATGTCTGACAGACGGTCCGAGCGGTCGTCGGGGGACGACCCGTCGTCCTCCTCCATACCCGACGAGGTGTGGGAGCGGTTCATCCACGACAGCGAGCGGGACATCCGCGAGTCCGCCCCGAAGGAGCCCTCGGCCCGGGCCCGCGAGGTGGCCCAGCGGCTCAAGGGGCAGGCGGAACCGGAGGGCTGGCGGACCGGGTCGGCCCGGCGGGAGGCGGACGGCCGGGCCGCGCGGCGCCGCAAGGCGTGGGCGGTCATCGGCGTCCCGCTGGCGATCGCCGCGCTGGTCGTGGCGATGCGGCCGTCGCTGATCCCCGGCGACCCCTTCGGCCCGGGGTCCGGCACGGACACCGCGACCGCGCCCCTCCCCGACGAGACCGCCGCCCCGACCGCCCCGCCCTCCGCGGCCGCCGCCGGCACCCCCACCCTCGCCCACCCGTTCGCCGGTTCCCCGGCGGCCCGCTGGGCCGACGGCGCGGCCGGCATCGTGCTGCCCGAGGCCACCGCGCTCGGCGCGATCCCGAAGGACCGCGTCGAACTGGCGCTCCGGCAGACCAGGAAGCTGCTGGTCGATGCCAACCTCAACCCCCGCGTCGTGGCCGGCGCCCGCCCGGAGGCCGCCCTCTCGGTGCTCGACCCCAAGCAGCCCCGGGTGCTCGACGACCTGGAAACCTCGCTGCGCAGCCCCAGCGTGACCCACGACCCGCTGTTCCTCTTCAGCCGCTTCGACCCGAAGGACGTGAAGCTCGCCGGGGAGGTCATCAAGACGCGCGGCCGGATCACCTTCTCCAAGGGCAAGTTCGAGGGGGTGGCCGTGCAGGCCGACTACACCTTCGTCTACCCGGTCGTCCGCGTCGGCGGCTCCACCGAGGTCACCCGCACCATTGTGCGCCGCGTCATCGAGGTCGAACTCCCCGACCCCGTCCGCTACCAGGTCACCGCCGGCCGGCTGACCCTGCTGCGCTACGACGAGAACGCCGGCAACTCGGGCTGCGGCATCGACGACGGCTATCTGCACCCGCAGTTCCCGTCCCAGGCCCCGACCGGTGCGGCCCCGACCGGTCCGTCGGTCGACCCGTACGACCGCAGCCGCGTGCTCGACGACCGGCCGGAGGGGTGCGGCACGGTGAGCCGCACGTAGGACCGGCACACGGCGAAGGGCCCCGCGGGACGGAGCCGCGGGGCCCTTCTTCCGTCAGCACCGACGTCAGGGCAGCGTCGGTGCCGGGGAGCGGCGCCGGGGGGTTGCGCCGCTGGTCTCTGTGTCCTGTGCCACCCGTCGCGCCCTCGGTCGGCGCCCCGGCGCGCTCGGGGCGTACGGCAGGTCTCGACCTGTGACGGACGGTCGGCACACGGCAATACCGTTGCCTGAACTGGGACTTGGGAGCTGTGAAGGCCTCGGAGGCCTTCCTTGCATCGTGCTGGATGTACGCGGCCTCCGCAACCGTTTGGCCCGGCACTGGTGCATTTTTGCAATTTTCCGCCGGTCGGCCCCGGGCGTCCCCGGAGCCGGCCGTCTCTTGGGTGACCGGGCTGCTGTCCCCTGCCGTCCGGTCACTTGACTGGAGCGAGGTCCCACGGCGCACGGCACGTTCCGTACGCCTCATCGCTCCAGTGAGCCACGCGTGGTTCTTTCGGGCCCGCCCCTGGCTGGCACGGACACCCCACCAACGAAGCGTTCCGGGTGCCGGTCACGCGCCGTACGGGTGAGAAGGGACCGAACTCAGATCCGCACGACTCAGATCCGCACGACTCGGATGCGACGGGCCAGGATGCGACGGGCTCAGACGCGACGGGCTCAGATGCCACGGGCTCAGATGCCACGGACTCAGATGCGGCCGCGGCACAGCTCCAGCAGGGTCATGGCGAGGGTGGTGCCCGGCCTGCCGAGCGCCTCGCTGTAGTGGGTGAGGATCTCCATCTCGCGGGACAGGTTCACGCGGCGGCCGCCGGAGGTGATCCGGGCCTCCTGGACGACGGCGGAGACCGCCATCCGTTCCTGGACCAGACCGATGATCCGGTCGTCCAGCGCGTCGATGCGCTCCCGCGCACCGGCGATCACGTCGGCGGCCTCGGGGGTACGGGCACCGGTCACATCGAGGGCGGTCATGTCGGGGCTCCTCATCTGTCGGGGGAGGCCCCCCGGAGCGACAGGACCCGGGGAAACGCCAGGCGCCCCGGACCTTGTCGGCCCGGGGCGCCTGGGGAAGTCGCTTGTCAGTTGCTCAAGCAGCACGACCATGGCAGCCGGGGGGCCGGTCGCCATAGGTAAAGAGGAAGGTCGGGTGCGTGAGCATGGGGGCGAGTATGCCACAGCCCGGCGGCCGCACGCGGCGAGGTGTCCGACCGCCACCCCGTTAGAATCGGTAACCACAGACCCCCGCCCAGACCGCCGGAAGGCACCCCGTGTCATCAGCGACTCCCGCTGCCGCCACCCCCGACACCGTCCTGGTCGTCGACTTCGGCGCGCAGTACGCCCAGCTCATCGCCCGTCGCGTCCGCGAGGCCCGGGTCTACAGCGAGATCGTGCCCAGCACCATGCCGGTCGCCGAGATGCTCGCCAAGAACCCGGCGGCGATCATCCTCTCCGGCGGCCCCTCGTCCGTGTACGAGGAGGGCGCCCCCCGTCTGGACCGCGCGCTCTTCGAGGCCGGCGTCCCCGTCTTCGGCATGTGCTACGGCTTCCAGCTGATGGCGCAGTCCCTCGGCGGTACCGTCGACAACACCGGTGCCCGCGAGTACGGCCGCACCGACCTGCACGTCTGCAAGCCGGCCTCCACCCTCTTCGAGGGCACCCCGGACGAGCAGCACGTGTGGATGTCGCACGGCGACGCCTGCTCCGCCGCCCCCGAGGGCTTCGCCGTGACCGCGTCCACGGACGTCGTCCCGGTCGCCGCCTTCGAGAACGACGAGAAGAAGCTCTACGGCGTCCAGTACCACCCCGAGGTCATGCACTCCACGCACGGCCAGCAGGTGCTGGAGCACTTCCTGTACCGCGGCGCGGGCCTGAAGCCGACCTGGACCACCGGCAACGTGATCGACGAGCAGGTCGCCGCGATCCGTGAGCTGGTCGGTGACCGGCGGGCGATCTGCGGTCTGTCCGGCGGCGTCGACTCCGCGGTGGCCGCGGCCCTCGTCCAGAAGGCCATCGGCTCCCAGCTGACCTGCGTGTACGTCGACCACGGCCTGATGCGCAAGGGCGAGACCGAGCAGGTCGAGAAGGACTTCGTGGCCGCGACCGGCGTCAAGCTGGTCGTCGTCGACGCGGAGGAGCGGTTCCTGACCGCCCTCAAGGGCGTCTCGGACCCCGAGCAGAAGCGGAAGATCATCGGCCGCGAGTTCATCCGGGTCTTCGAGCAGGCCCAGGCCGAGATCGTCGCCGACGCGGGCCCGGCCGTGGAGTTCCTGGTCCAGGGCACCCTCTACCCGGACGTCGTCGAGTCCGGCGGCGGCACCGGCACCGCGAACATCAAGTCGCACCACAACGTCGGCGGCCTCCCCGAGGACCTGGAGTTCAAGCTCATCGAGCCGCTCCGCAAGCTCTTCAAGGACGAGGTCCGGATGGTCGGCCAGGAACTGGGCCTGCCGGAGGAGATCGTCCAGCGCCAGCCGTTCCCGGGTCCCGGCCTCGGCATCCGGATCGTCGGCGAGGTCGACAAGGAGCGCCTCGACCTGCTCCGCGACGCCGACGCCATCGCCCGCGAGGAGCTGACCGCGGCCGGCCTCGACCGCTCCATCTGGCAGTGCCCGGTGGTCCTGCTCGCGGACGTCCGCAGCGTCGGCGTCCAGGGCGACGGCCGCACCTACGGCCACCCGATCGTGCTGCGCCCGGTCTCCTCCGAGGACGCCATGACGGCCGACTGGTCGCGCCTGCCCTACGACGTCCTCGCGAAGATCTCCACCCGGATCACCAACGAGGTCCGTGACGTCAACCGCGTGGTCCTCGACGTCACCTCGAAGCCCCCGGGCACCATCGAGTGGGAGTAGCCGGCGGCTAGCGGGCCTCAGGTGCGCCGGACCGTGCGCACCGGCCCGCCGGGCCGCCAGGCCTGGACGACCAGATACATGTCGTCCTCGACGCAGGTCCGCACGACCTCCGTCAGCTCGGTCCGGAAGAGGTGGAACGGCCCCTCGGGCGGTTCCACCTCTTTCTCGTACGCCCGCTTCACCGCCGGGTCCGTCACCTCGTACGCCCGGCCGCCGATCCGCACGTCCCCGCCGCCGCTCATCGCGGTGCCGTCCCCGGGATTCGCCTGGAGCGCGAACCGCGGGTCGCGGAGCAGGTCCAGCGCCTTCACCGAGGCCGGCATCATGCCGAGCCAGAGCCCGCCGTCCAGGAATCGGACCTCCAGTCCGGAGGTGCGGGGCGAGCCGTCCGCGCGCAGGGTCGCCAGGACGTGGTGGCGGTGGGCGGCGAACCGCTCCGCGACGATGTGGGCGAGGTCGGGCGCCGCGGCGGCGAAGTCCGCCCAGTCGGCACCGGCTGTTCCGGTCGTACGGGTTGCGCGTGTCATGCGAGCCAGTCTGGTGCCGATACCCGACATCTTCTGTCGTGAATTGCTCGCGCGCGTCATCTTTACAGAACAGCTCTGTTTTCCTGCGCTGACCGGCGGTAACTTCCGCCCGTAACACACACCCAGTGCAGGAGGACCTATGCACGGGCCGACTCCGCCCCTGCCACTGCCCACCGACCAGCTCCGGTTCGCGATGCCGCCGATGCACGACTCGCTCGACGACGAGCGCCGGCACCGCAAGGAGCGGCTCGCGGGTGCGCTGCGGATCTTCGGCCGGACCGGACTCGAGGACGGGGTGTCCGGACACATCACCGCCCGCGACCCCGAATACTCGAACTGTTTCTGGGTCAACCCGTTCGGCATGCCGTTCAAGCACGTCACCGTGAGCGACCTCGTCCTCGCCAACCAGGACGGCCAGGTGATCGAGGGCCGCTACCACGTCAACCAGGCCGCCTTCACCGTCCACGCCCAGGTGCACGCGGCCCGCCCGGACGTCGTCGCCGTCGCCCACTGCCACTCCGTGCACGGCCGCGCCCTGTCCGCCCTCGGCGACCTGCTCGACCCGATCAGCCAGGAGAGCTGCGCCTTCTACGAGGACCACGCCCTCTACGACGCCTACACCGGAGTCGCCGTCGACGCCGAGGAAGGCCGCCGCATCGCGACCGCCCTCGGCTCCCGCAAGGCCCTGGTGCTGCGCAACCACGGGCTGCTGACCGTCGGCGACTCGGTGGACGCGGCCGCCTGGTGGTTCCTGTCCATGGAGAAGTCCGCGCAGGTCCAGCTGGCCGCCAAGGCCGCCGGCCGCCCGCTGCTCATCGACCACAAACTGGCCGTCGCCACCCGCGAACAGCTCGGCGGCGACCTGGTGGCCTGGATCAACTACCAGCCCCTGTGGCAGGACATCAGCCGCAGCGAACCGGACCTGCTGAGCTAGAAGCTCCGCAGCACGGCCGCCTTCGTCATCGCGAACTCCTCGTCCGTGAGCACCCCGTCCCGGTGCAGATCGCCCAACTCCCTCAGCCTGCGCAGCAGTACGTCGTGGTGACCGGCCGACTGACGCGGCACGGCCGCCGACGGCCCGTCCCGGCCGTCCCGGTCGTCCCGGCCGTTCCCGTCGCTCCGGCTCGGGGCGTTGCGGTCCAGGGCGTCGCGTTCCGGGGCCGGCCGGGCCGAGGGATGCGGCAGCCGGGCCGTGACCGCCGCCGCGACCAGCGCCGTCAGCAGGTCGCGGCGGACACTGCCCCACAGGTCGAGCGCGTACGGGTCGCGCTCGGCCGGCAGCTTCGAGAACACCGTCTCCCGGGTCACGAACCGCAGGAAGCCGTCCTCGTGACCGGAGTTGGGCAACCACTCCACCCGCACCAGATCGCCGACGCCGATGATCCGCGGCCCGGTCGCCCGCTTCACCCTGTCCGAGGTGTCGGCCCAGTCGATCCGGACCTGCGTACCGTCGAACGACACCGTGCCGTCCGAGGACCGCACCGACACCGGCACCGGCGGCCCCGGCAGCAGATACGACGTCGCGGGCTCCACCGGGACCTGGTCCAGCAGCAGCGACTGCCGGATCTCCCGCACCACGTACTCGGCCACCCCGGACCGGTCCCCGTCCACCGTCAGCCGGTACGGGTCCGCTCCCTCCGGCAGCCGCCCGCCCGTCGCCTGCAACAGAGGATCCGCGCCCTCCCGCAGCCGCATCCGCAGCCGCCCCCGCCTGCGCTCCGGCTCGTACACCACCCCCGACACCGCCTCCAGGGGTACGGCGATCTCCCCGTACGTCCGCCGGAACAGCGGTACGCAGCGGTGGCGCCCCGGCGTGATCCGGACCGTGCTGCCGTCGAACGCCCAGGTCCCGTCCCGCTGGATGATCTCGGCCATGGGGCAATTCTCGCAGTCCGGTCAACTGGTCGGCCGTACCTTCACTCGCCGTGACCAGCCCGCCGCACGCGGACTGCGTGGCGTAGGGCACAATTCGCTCTCGACACAGGGGAGTTGCACGGCATGATCCGGTCCCGGGCGGGCCGCACACCGTCGTGCCTCGGGCGTGGGGAAGGCAGGCGTCGGGCGTGGCGGTGCAGGAGGCGAGGCAGGGCACCGGTCCGGGTGCCCACGGAGGCGGCTGCGCGTGCGGGGACTGCCCGCACGGGGCGCGCGAGGGGCACCGCCGGGCGGTCGCCGAATTCCTCCTCAAACGCGACGAGTTCGCGGCCGGACACGGAGTGCCCGCGGCGGTGGCCCACTCGGCCTCCGCCTCCCGCCAGTGGGTCTCCGAGGAGCTGACCCAGTCCGCCGAGACCGTCGCCGAACGCGGCCGCGCCGAGGGCGGGGCCTGGCTCTCCCGCCTCTGGCTGCGCACCGCGTGCACCGTCTGGGCCGCCGTCGTGATCATGCTCCTCACCCAGTCCCTCACCGCGATCGGCACGGGCTGGACCAGCGCCCGCACCGCCGGCCTGCTCGCCGCCCTGATCGTGGCCCTGGCCCTCACCACGGCCTCCTGGTTCCACCGCGCCCGCGGGGGCGTGCTCGCCCCCGTGATCGGCGAGGACAACCGCATGTCCACCTCCCGCACCGTCGCCGCCTCCTGGGTCCTCTTCGTCGCCTACGCCGTCCTCGTCCTGGCCGGCCGGCTGGCCGCCGCCTCCTCTCCCGCCGAACGCGACGCCCTCATCTCCGGCCTCGACCTCGCCCGCGGCGCCGGCGCGGTGACCGTCCTCGCCGTGGTCTGCGGCATCGCCGTCCTGGTGCGCCGGGTGGTGGGCCTGCGCATCCTCGGCCAGCGACTGCAGAAGGTGCGCGCCCACCGCCCCCGCGCGGCCGACCTGCTCACCGACGACGCCGGCCGGGGCACCTTCGCCGACATCCAGTACGTCGTCATCAGCGCCGTCGCCCTCGTCTTCGCCGCGGTACGCCTCGCCCGCCGCCCCGACCAGCTCCCCGACCTGCCCTGGGGCCTCGCGACGGTGGTCCTGATCTCCGCCGCGACCTACCTCGCCGGCAAGTACGCCGACGGCGGCCGCCCGGTGATCCTCTCCGTCGTCCGCTCCCGCGAGGCCGGTGACCTCGACGCCCCGATCCGCACCGGCGACGACATCGAGATCCGCGGCACCGGCTTCGTCCCGCCCGGCGCCCAGAGCGCCGACCGCCTCTCCCGGATGGTCGTCCGCATCGGCGCCGTCAACGTCCACGTCCCGCTGGTCCCCGTCATTGGCGGCTTCAGCAACCCCACGGACACCACCCTCACCGTCCCCGTGCCGGCCGACGTGGAACCCGGCTGGGTCGAGGTCCAGGTGGTGACGGCGGCCGGGGTGGCCACCAACCGCTGTGTCGTCGAAGTGACCGACTGAGGGCACCTGCGGGTCCGAGGTCCGGGGGCCGGGAGCTGGGTCGGGGTGCCAGGGCCGGCCGGGGTGCCGGTGAGCGGGCCGGCGGTTGGACCGCCGCCACCGCCGCCTTCACCTCTTCGGGCTCGTGGTCCCTCTCTCCCCGCCCCGCCCCCTCTCCCACCAGCCACGGGCGGCCGGGACCCGCCGAAATTCGGAAAAACCTTCGGGAGAGGGTTGAGCGGGCCCCGGATGTCGTACGTATGGTCTGTTGAGGGGCCCTGAGCACAGCGGCGAGAGGCGGACACTGGCGATGACTCACGGCATTCGTACGGACACGCACTCCTCGTATCTCGACGGTGACCGCGGTCTGCGGGACATCGCCACCCGATACGCCCTCCTTCCCCTGCGGATCTTCCTGGGCGTCACCTTCATCTACGCCGGCCTGGACAAGCTCACCGACAGCGCCTTCCTGAAGTCCGGCGGCTCCGGCTCCATCGGCGACACCATGCGCGCCGTCCGCGACTCCTCCGCCATCCCGGCCCTGGTCGACCTGGCGCTGAAGAACCCCGTCGGCTTCGGCACCGCGATCGCCATCGGCGAACTGGCCGTCGGCCTCGGCACCCTCTTCGGCCTGCTGGCCCGTCTGGCCGCGCTCGGCGGCGCCCTGATCTCGCTCAGCCTCTGGCTGACCGTGAGCTGGTCCTCGTCGCCGTACTACTACGGCAACGACCTCGCCTACCTGATGGCCTGGCTCCCCCTGGTGCTGGCCGGCGCCCCCTACCTCTCCCTGGACGCGATCCTCCGTGCCCGCCGCCGACACCGCTCGGCACGGGCCTCGCTGGGTCTGTAGCCCTTTGGAGTCGTAGCCCTCCGGGGCGGTAGCCCTGAGGGACTGAGGGGCCTCAGGGGCTCTGGGGTTCCGTGGCCCTGGCTCCGCTGCGGATGCGGCGTCGCTTGCGTATCGCACGGGTCAGGGTCGCCGCCACGCCCGCCAGGAAGAGGCCGGCCACCGTCACCGGGATGACCGCGAACCACTCGGTCCGCCACCAGCCGCCCGCGTCACCCGCGTAGGCGATTCCCGCCGCCGTCAGGAAGACGCCCAGGATCAGCCGCCCGGGCTGGAACTCATGCCGCAGCACGGGTCACCTCCACCTGTCCCACGCCGACCCGGAGGTCCAGGTCGAGCGTCCCCGCCTTCTTCGCGCCGCTCACGGGTGTCAGCGTCACGTCCTTGTGCCGGCCCGGCTCCACGTCCACGTCCTTCTTGTCGTCACCGGGCAGCTGGATGTCGCCCACCCCCACGTCGATGCTCATCCGCACGGTCGCGTCCGCCGGCACCAGGATCCTCAGCCGGCCCGCCCCCACCTCGGCCGCCGTCGACACCGTCCGCCCGCCGGCGACCCGCACACGGGTCAGGTCCAGCGTGGCCTCGCCCGTCCCCAGGTCGTACGCCGACCGCACCTGGGCCGCCGTGGCCGGTGCCCAGGCCGCCCGCGTCCAGTGCGTGCCGATGTCGGAGGGCACGGCCGTCGCCCCCGCGAGCAGCGCCGCCGTGACGAGCGCCAGGAACAGCGAGCCCGCCCCCGTACGCCCCAGGAACGAGCTGACCGCCGTGCCCAGGCCGAACACGATCAGCGCGCAGGCCAGCCCGGTCTGGAGGCTGGTGCCCAGCGGGTGCGTGTCCCAGGTCAGGCCCGTGCCCAGGCCGCCCGCCAGCAGGGCGAACAGGAAGATCCAGCCGCCGATCCAGCGCGGCCCCCGCGGCTTCGGGGGCGCGCCGTGCCGCTCGCGTGCGCCCTGGCCGTGGACCCACGGGGTGCCGAGGCGGACGTCGAGTCCCGGCGTGTACCTGCCGCGGGCCGAGTCCGGGCCCCACAGGTAGCCGGTGCCCCCGACATGCGTGCCGTCCTTCACGATCGGGTCGCGCCACCAGGAAGGGAAGGAGACCGACACCGGAGGCGCCTGCGCCTCCGGCGGGGCGTCGGCCACGGCCTGCGCGGCCAGCGGGTCGGGATCGGGGGCGTCGCGCCGACGCGACCAGTACCCGGCGCCCGCCAGCAGCAGGGAGAGGACGACCGCGAACGCCAGCACCTGGCCGTTCTTGATCATCGTCAGCAGCACTCCGCAGCCGACCAGCGCGAACAGCACGGCCGTCAGCGCCTGTCCGTCGACCCGGCCGGTCAGCAGCTTGCGGACCTCGTTCTCCTCCTTGTCCTCGTAGGGCACGAAGAGCCAGGCGAAGCCGTAGAAGAGGAGGCCGATGCCGCCGGTCGCGGCCAGCACGGCCAGGGTGATGCGGAAGATCACCGGGTCCAGGTCGGTGTGGCGGCCGAGTCCCGCGCACACGCCCGCGATCATCTTGTGCCGCCGATCGCGCCGGAATCCGGCCGGCGTCCCGCCGGCCGCGTCCGCTCCGGCGCCGGTCGCACCGGCCCCCGGCGCGGTCGCCCCCGGCCCGGTCGCCCCCGCCGCGGCGGACGCGGCATCCGACGGCCCGGTGCCCGGTGCGGGCCGCGGGCCGGGGCCGGGTCCCGGACCCGTCGCGGCGTGCTCGTGATCAGTCATGAGTCCATGGTGACGGCCGGGCCGCCCCCGCGGCAGTCGGGATGACCCTGGCCGAACCCTGAAATCGGCCCTGAGGCCGGCCCGGGAGGCGTCCGAGCGGAGATGCGCCGGGGTCCGCGGCGGGAAGAAGCGAAGATCAAGCGAAGATCAGGGGAGTCTCGGGGGCCGACCCTGATGCTCCTCAACTCCCGGCGTGTGAACATCGATGGCATGCCGGAAGCCGCAGCAGTGCCCCTCGACGACCCGCGGCCGCCGCGCAAGCTCTACCGCAGCAGCGACGGCCGCTGGCTCGGCGGAGTGGCGCGGGGCCTCGCCGGGCATCTCGGCCTGCCCGTCGTCTGGGTGCGGCTCGTCTTCGTCGGCCTGTTCATGGCCAACGGTCTCGGCGCGCTGCTGTACGCGGCGTTCTGGTTCTTCGTCCCCCTCGGCGTCGGCGGGGTCGGCGGCCAGAAGCCGCCGTCGCTGGTCGCCACCGAGACCTCGGCCGACGGCCGCCGCAGACTCGTCGCCCGCAAGCCGGACCGGGGCCAGATCGTCGCCCTGCTCCTCATGGTCGTCGTGTCCATGGTGTTCGTGGGCAGCGTCAACCTGACCAGCGGTGCCAAGGCCTACCTCGTGCCCACGGTCCTGGTCGCCGCCGGTGTCGCCCTGGTCTGGCGCCAGGCGGACAACGCCCGCCGGGCCCGCTGGGTCGAGGTCGGCAGCCGGCGCCGCACGCTGTCGCTGGTGCGCGCGGGCCTCGGCGTACTGCTCGTCACCGCGGGCGTCTCGGGCGTCTTCGTCATGCAGGGCTCCGCCGCGCACATCGGCGCGGTGCTCCAGGCCGCGCTCGCCGTGGTCGTCGGCATCACCCTGCTCGCCGGCCCGTACCTGGTCCGGATGACCCAGGACCTCTCCGAGGAGCGGCTGATGCGCATCCGCGCCCAGGAGCGCGCCGAGGTCGCCGCCCACGTCCACGATTCCGTGCTGCACACCCTGACCCTGATCCAGCGCAACGCGGAGAACGCGAACGAGGTGCGCCGCCTCGCCCGCGCCCAGGAGCGCGACCTGCGCACCTGGCTCTACAAGCCCGAGGGCACCGGCAAGGACGAGGCCGACGAACCCAGCACCCTCGCCGACGCGGTCCGGCGCAACGCCGCGGAGGTGGAGGACAAGCACGGCGTCCCCATCGAGGTCGTGGTGGTCGGGGACTGCCCGCTCGACGAGGGGACGGGAGCACAGATGCAGGCCGCGCGCGAGGCGATGGTGAACGCCGCCAAGTACGGTGGCGAGGGCGGCGCCGTCCAGGTCTACGCCGAGGTCGAGGGGAAGACGGTCTTCGTGTCCGTGCGCGACCGCGGTCCCGGCTTCGACCTCGATTCGATACCCGCAGACCGGATGGGTGTCAGAGAATCGATCATCGGCCGTATGGAGCGCAACGGCGGCACGGCGCGGCTGCGGTCCGTGCCGGGCGGCGGCACGGAGGTCGAGCTGGAGATGGAGAGGGCGGAGAGGACGTCATGAGCGACGCGACCGAGGCGAACGGACCGGCGGACGGCACGGAGGAGGCCGGGCGCCGGGTGCGTGTGGTCCTCGTCGACGACCACCGGATGTTCCGTACGGGCGTCCAGGCCGAGATCGGCCGGACCGAGCAGACCGGCGTCGAGGTGGTCGGGGAGGCGGCCGACGTCGACCAGGCGGTCACGGTGATCACCGCGACCCGGCCCGAGGTGGTCCTGCTCGACGTGCACCTCCCTGGCGGCGGCGGGGTCGAAGTGCTGCGCCGGTGCGCGCCGTTGATGGGGGACGCCGAGCGGCCGGTGCGCTTCCTCGCGCTGTCCGTGTCGGACGCCGCCGAGGACGTGATCGGCGTGATCCGGGGCGGCGCCCGCGGCTACGTCACCAAGACGATCACCGGCACCGACCTGGTCGACTCGGTCTTCCGGGTCCAGGAGGGCGACGCAGTCTTCTCCCCGCGGCTCGCCGGGTTCGTCCTGGACGCCTTCGCCTCCACCGACGCCCCGCCGGTCGACGAGGACCTCGACCGCCTCACCCAGCGCGAGCGCGAGGTGCTGCGCCTCATCGCCCGCGGTTACGCCTACAAGGAGATCGCCAAGCAGCTGTTCATCTCCGTGAAGACGGTCGAGTCCCATGTGTCGGCGGTCCTGCGGAAGTTGCAGCTGTCCAACCGGCACGAGCTGACCCGCTGGGCGACCGCGCGCCGCCTGGTCTGAGAGGGCTGACAGCCTGCGGGACCTCAAGGCCTCGGGGCTCGGGGGCTCGGGCTTCTCAGGGTTTCGGGCTCTCGGTCTCGGCCTCTGTCTCTCAGGGCTGCTCAGACGATCCGGGTGGCGCCCGCGAACGGCATCTCGTCGACGGGGGCGATCCGCACCGGGGCCGACGGGTTGGGAGCGTGGATCATCTGGCCGTTGCCGATGTAGATGCCCACGTGGCTGATGCCCGAGTAGAAGAACACCAGGTCGCCCGGCTGGAGTTCGGAGCGGGAGACGCGCCGGCCGGCGTTGATCTGGGCGTAGGTGGTGCGGGGGATGGAGACGCCCGCGGAGCGGTAGGCGGCCTGGGCGAGGCCGGAGCAGTCGAAGGCGTCGGGGCCGGTCGCGCCCCAGATGTAGGGACTGCCGAGCTTCGAGTAGGCGTAGGCGACGGCGGCCGCCGCGCGGGAGTCGGAGGCGGCGACGCGGCCCGTGCCGAGGGACGCGCGGCCGTCCGGGGCCGAACGGGAGGCGCGGGAGCCGGGGGCGCCGTCCGCCGTGACGGCCGCCCGCTGCCGCGGCGACAGCCGGGACAGCAGCTGCCGGGCCTCGTCCAGCTTGCCGTTGATGGCGGCCTTCTGCCGTTTCAGCTCGGCCTGCCGGGACCGCAGTGACGTCAGTTCGAGATGGGCCGCGCCGCGCAGTTGCTCGATCTCCCGCAGCTGCCCGCGCACCCGGGCGACCGCACCGGCCTGCCGGTCGCCGGCCCGTTCGGCGAAGGCGGCTCCGTCCAGGTACCGGTCGGGGTCGCTGGAGAGGGCCAGTTGCCAGGCCGGGTCGATACCGCCGTCGCGGTACTGCGCGGCCGCCAGCGCACCGAGCGCGTCCCGGGCGGAGTTGAGCTTCTCCTGCTTGCGGGCGGTCTCGTCCTGCAGCGACCTCAGCCGCCCCTGGGCCGCGTCGGCCTTGTCCTTGGCGCCGTCGTACTTCTGGGTGGCCGTCTCGGCCTCCTGGTACAGCCTGTCCACCTTGGCCTTCACCTGGGCCGGTGTCAGTTGCGGCTCGGCGAGTCCGGTCCCTTCGAAGGCGGTCGCGGTGGCCGCGCCCGCCAGGGCGAGGGTGGCGGCCGTGCGGGCCGTATGACCGCCGAGCGAGCGTTGTCGGGGCTTGCGGTGGGCTGCCACCTGGACCTGTCACGTCCTTTCGTACGGGACCGCCTGGTCGTCAGCACGAACGCCAGGGGGAGCGCACGTACGGCCGCGGGGGAGCGGATCACGCGTCCGGCGGCGGCCCGCACAGGGGGAGCGCGCCGCCGCCGGACTTTCTCGGCGGTGGTGTCCGACTGCCGCCCCTGGCCCGGGCGGCGGTGGGGAGTCGGTCACCTGGGGCAGGACGCTAGGCCCGGTTGTGTCGGCCGGGTAACGCGATGCGCGGTATTGGCGTGACCGGATCGTTATCTGGCGGTATGCGACCGGGATTCCGGGCCGGAGCCGTCGGCTTCAGGGGCGCGATGACCGAAGAGGTGGTTCCGGGGCGGACGGGAGCTACGGGCTGCTATGGGGTGCATATATGCGGCCCCGCGGGGCCGCGCGGCCGCGGGCGCCCAGGGAGGGGGCGGTGCCGGGTTCCACCCGGGACCCTGATTAGGCTCCGCAACCATGGACGTACTCATCCATCTCTTCGTAGGCCTGCACATCATCGGCATCGCCGCGCTCCTCGGCGGCTTCCTCACCCAGATGAAGGCGATGGGCCAGGGCACGGCCCGGTTCGTCCCGGGGATGCTGCACGGCGCGTTCACCATGCTCGCCACCGGCGTGATCCTGGTCGGCCTCAACGAGGCGAACGGCCACCACGTCAACAGCATCAAGATCGGCGTCAAGCTCGCCCTGCTGATCGTGATCCTCGGACTCGTCTACGTGAAACGGGACGACGAGAAGGTCGAGAAGGGCGCCTTCGGCCTGGTCGGCCTGCTGACCGTGGCGAACATCTTCATCGCCGTGCTGTGGACGTGACCCTCAGGGGGCCGTCCTGAGCGCGGCGCGGGCGGCCGCCGTCGCCCCGGCGGCCACCGCCAGCCAGGCCAGCAGCGCGATCCAGACCAGCGCCTCGCCCGGCCACTTCAGCCACGCGCCGCCGACGGCGGCCATGACGGACAGCGTCGCCGCCGCCGTCATCCCCATCGGGAACACGGTCGCCCACCGGCGTACGTCGTAGCCCGGCCGGGGCCAGGCGAGCTCGGCGGCGAGCAGGACGACGTACCAGGCCAGGTCCAGGATCAGCAGCGCCACGGTCACCGTGCGCAGGACGCCCCGGTCGTCGTCGTTCCACAGGTACAGGCGCGCGCTGTCGGCGGCCAGCAGCTTCGCCCCGGCCAGTGCCGAGATCGCGAGCGCGCCGCCCGCGATCCACTGGTCGCCGGGGCCCTGCGCGATCTGCCGCCACTCGAAGCGGGGCACGGCCAGCCCGTACATCGCCAGCCCCAGCCAGAACAGCACCAGCGCCAGGTGCGCGAGCCATGCCGTGGTGAGCGCCGCCGCCAGTACCGCGCCGAGCACGGTGAGCCCCTGTGTGGCCACACAGCCCAGGAACACGGCGCCGGGCATCCGCTCCTTCCAGTGCCGTACGACCATGACGAGCAGCGGTGGCCACAGCACCACCGACAGCGCGAGCAGGGCCTCGGCGAGGGGTTGCAGGCCGAGCAGCGAGAACCGCGTCCCCAGCACCGTCGTCGCGGCCACGGCGGTGAGCGCGCCCGGTGTCTTCGCCTCCGACACCCAGCGACCGCGGTCGAGCGTCAGCCGGGTGACGAAGTCGGCGGCCAGCCCCGCCCACGCCAGACAGGCCAGCACCAGCATGACCACGGACAAGGTCTCCGCCCCCGCCAGATGCAGCCCCACCGACATGATGCCGGTGGCCATCACAGCGGCCCCGGCCGCCGGCGGACGCTGCGCCCACCAGGCGCGACGGGCGGAAATACCAGACATACCGCCGATGCTAGGGAGCCCTGGCCCCCACACGAACAGGCCACGCGCGCGTGCCCCGGAAAACCGCGCGGGCGAGGGATGAGGAGGCGGGGCGCGAGCGGCGAAGGTGCGCGGGGCTCTTGTGGAGCGGGAGCGCGGGGGAGCGGAGGTGGGGCGTGTGCGAGGGCGGCGGGTGCGGGCGGGGCTCTTGGGGCGCGTGCGGGCCGGCGGGCGCGGGCGAGAGGTGGGGGCGGGCGCTGCGGTGGTGTGCCGCGAGGGTGCGCGCCGGGCGCGGAGCGGTCGCTGTGCGCCCTGTGCCCGTGTTCCGCGCTCCCGCGCTCGGCCCCGTGTCCGCGCGGGACGGTGGGCGCGGGGGCCGGAGGCGGGCGCCCGGCGTGTGCTGGAAGTGGGGCGCCGGGCGCGGAGTGGTCGCTGTGCGCTCCGCACCCGTGTTCCGCGCCCCCTCGGCCCCGCGCCTCCCTCAGGCCGGGCGGACCACGCTGTGGATGATTGATTCGCCGCCGTAGTAGATCGACTCCTCGCGGACATAGGCGCCGGGCTTCGGGGCGTGGATCATCATGCCGTTGCCGATGTAGATGCCGACGTGGCTGACGTCGTCGTAGAAGAAGACGAGGTCGCCGGGCTGGGCGTCGGCGAGGGAGACGGTGGTGCCGGCGTCGACCTGGAGGTAGGTGGTGCGCGGGAGGGTGACGCCCGCGGCCTTCCAGGCGGCCTGGGTGAGGCCGGAGCAGTCGTAGGAGCCGGGACCGGTGGCGCCCCAGACGTACGGCTTGCCGATCTGCGCGCGGGCGAAGGCGATCGCCTTGGCGGCCTTCGTGGCGTAGGAGGAACTGCTCGACGTCGAGGTCGAGGACGACGAGGACGACGAGGACGCCGTGTCCTTCTCGGCCGCAGCCTGCTCCTTGGCGAGCTCCGCCGCCTTGCGCGCCGCCTCCTCCTGCTGCTTCTTCTCGATCTCCGCGAGCCGCGCCTTCTCCTCGGCGTTCAGCTGCGACAGCAGCTTCCGCGCGGCGGCCAGCTTCGTCTGGACGGTGGTCTTGGCGGTCTTGAGGTCGTCCTGCGTCTCGGTGAGCGACTGGAGGCTCTCGGTGGCCTCCTGGCGCTTCTTCATGGTCGCGGTCTGCTGGGTGACGTAGTCGTCGACCGCGTCCTTCTGGCGCGAGGTCAGCCGGCTCATCAGCTGGGTCTGGTCGAAGTAGTCCTGCGGACTGTCCGCGAGCAGGAAGGTCGCGGTGTCGGGGGCGCTGGCCCCGGTGCGGTACTGGGCCGCGGCGAACGACCCCAGCTGCTCACGCGCCTTGTTCAGCCGGTCCGTGCGCTTGGCGACGTCGTCGAGGAGCCGGTCGACCTGCTTGCGCTGCTTGCCGGTCTTCTCCTTGGCGGCGTTGTAGTCCTCGGTTGCCGACTCGGCCTGCCGGTAGAGGGCGTTGACCTTCTTCTCCACCTCCTCCAGGCTCGGCTTGCCGTCCTCCGAGGGCGCGGCGTTGGCCGTCTGGGAGAGCAGGGCGACGGAGGTGAGGGCGGCGGTGGCCAGGGCGGGCGTGCGTATGCCTGCTACGCGCGTTCCCGAGGGGCGTGACTTGCGGTGCGACGCCAACGGAGGCGACTCCTTCCATGATCCGCCTACCGAGTTAGCTGTCGGGTTCGGGCGGGTGGTTCGGAAGGGTTGCCCTACGGTCTTCTCCCGGCCGGGAGTTGGGACCGATTCACCCCAAGGTCGGTGTGGGTCCCCGGCTCCGGATGCGCGGCGGCGCGCCGGACTCGGCGGAGGCCGTGCGGCCCGGCGACGTTCGCCGGTGGGTGTCGTACGGCCTGCCCGGCACGCTAGCCAACTCGCGTGGTCCGTGTGAAGGTTGATGTGCGATATGCCCGATACATTTTCGTGACCTTGGTGTTGCGGTTCCCGGTGATGGGTTGATCGGGGATGGTTTGGGGTCGATTGTCCGGAGGGGGTCGGTGGTCCGGGCGTCGAGGCGGGCGGCCCGCGGATGTGAAGGATGCCTGGTCGCCGACCGTGACGGGGTGATTCTGGCGGGTGACGGGGTGGAGTTTCCGGGGTGGGAGCCGGTTGTCAGTGGGGCGCCCTAGACTCGGAGAGCGATGAGCAGCCTCTTTGACGACAGCTTCCTGGCGAGCCTCCAGCCCCCGCGCGGCCACGAGGAGGAACCCCCGCCGCCGCCCGAGGACGAGCACGTACCGGAGCCGATTCCGGACGATCTGTTCGACGGGCAGTTCGACGCGCCCCCGGACCGGGACGCGTACTACCGCGACGGCGCCGCCCGCCCGGCGCTGGACCCGGCCGCGCTCCTGGAGGGGCTGAACGACAACCAGCGGGCGGCCGTCGTGCACGCCGGTTCCCCGCTGCTCATCGTGGCCGGCGCGGGCTCCGGCAAGACGCGCGTGCTCACCCACCGCATCGCCCACCTGCTCGGCGAGCGCCATGTGCACCCCGGCCAGATCCTCGCGATCACCTTCACCAACAAGGCCGCCGGTGAGATGAAGGAGCGCGTCGAGCACCTCGTCGGCCCGCGCGCCAACGCGATGTGGGTGATGACGTTCCACAGCGCGTGCGTGCGGATCCTGCGCAGGGAGAGCAAGAAGCTCGGCTTCACCTCCTCCTTCTCGATCTACGACGCGGCCGACTCCAAGCGGCTCATGGCCCTGGTCTGCCGCGACCTGGACCTCGACCCCAAGCGCTATCCGCCGAAGTCGTTCAGCGCCAAGATCAGCAACCTGAAGAACGAGCTGGTCGACGAGGAGGACTTCGCCGCCCAGGCGAGCGACGGCTTCGAGAAGACCCTCGCCCAGGCCTACGCCCTCTACCAGTCGCGGCTGCGCGAGGCGAACGCCCTCGACTTCGACGACCTGATCATGACGACGGTCAACCTGCTGCGCGCCTTCCCGGACGTCGCGGAGCACTACCGCCGCCGCTTCCGGCACGTCCTGGTCGACGAGTACCAGGACACCAACCACGCCCAGTACGCGCTCGTGCGCGAACTCGTCGGCACCTGCGGGCATCCCGCCGACGTACCGCCGGGCGAGGGCGACCTGCCCCCCGCCGAACTGTGTGTGGTGGGTGACGCCGACCAGTCGATCTACGCCTTCCGGGGCGCGACGATCCGCAACATCCTCCAGTTCGAGGAGGACTACCCGAACGCGACGACGATCCTGCTGGAGCAGAACTACCGCTCCACGCAGACGATCCTGTCCGCCGCCAACGCGGTCATCGAGCGCAACGAGTCCCGCCGCCCCAAGAACCTGTGGACCAACGCGGGCGCGGGCGCGCAGATCACCGGCTACGTCGCCGACACCGAGCACGACGAGGCGCAGTTCGTCGCCGACGAGATAGACCGTCTGACGGACGCGGGCGAGGCCAAGGCGGGCGATGTCGCCGTCTTCTACCGGACCAACGCGCAGTCCCGTGTCTTCGAGGAGATCTTCATCCGCGTCGGCCTGCCCTACAAGGTCGTCGGCGGCGTCCGCTTCTACGAGCGCAAGGAGGTCCGGGACGTCCTCGCCTACCTGAGGGTGCTGGCCAACCCGGAGGACTCGGTCCCGCTGCGCCGCATCCTCAACGTGCCCAAGCGCGGTATCGGCGACCGCGCGGAGGCGATGATCGACGCGCTCTCGCAGCGCGAGAAGATCAGCTTCCCGCAGGCGCTCAAGCGCGTGGACGAGGCCTACGGCATGGCCGCGCGGTCGACGAACGCGGTCAAGCGGTTCAACACGCTGATGGACGACCTGCGCACCATCGTCGAGTCCGGCGCGGGACCCGCGACCGTCCTCGAAGCCGTCCTCGAACGCACCGGCTACCTCGCCGAGCTCCAGGCCTCCACCGACCCGCAGGACGAGACCCGGATCGAGAACCTCCAGGAACTCGCCGCCGTCGCGCTGGAGTTCGAGCAGGAGACGGGTGAGGGCGAGCAGCCCGCCGGGCTCGCCGCCTTCCTGGAGCGGGTGGCCCTGGTCGCCGACTCCGACCAGATCCCCGACGACGACGAGAACGGCGACGGCGTCATCACCCTGATGACCCTGCACACCGCCAAGGGCCTCGAGTTCCCGGTGGTCTTCCTGACCGGCATGGAGGACGGCGTCTTCCCGCACATGCGCGCCCTCGGCCAGACCAAGGAGCTGGAGGAGGAGCGGCGTCTCGCGTACGTCGGCATCACGCGCGCGCGGGAGCGGCTGTACCTCACGCGCTCGACGATGCGCAGCGCCTGGGGCCAGCCGTCGTACAACCCGCCCTCGCGCTTCCTGGAGGAGATCCCGGGCACGTATCTGGAGTGGAAGCGGACCGGGGCGATGGCGCCGGTGTCCTCCGGGCCCGCGTCGGGCGTGGCGGCCTCGCTCTCCTCGGCCCGCTCGCGCTCCTCGGCGTCGGGCGCGTCCGGCTTCGCCACCCGGCGGACCGCGGAGAAGCCGGTGGTCTCGCTGGCCGTCGGCGACCGCGTCACCCACGACCAGTTCGGCCTGGGCACGGTCGTCGGGGTGAAGGGCACGGGCGCGAACGCGGAGGCGACGGTCGACTTCGGCGACACCAAGCCGAAGCGGCTGCTGCTGCGGTACGCGCCGGTCGAGAAGCTGTAGGGAGAGAGCCGAGGCACCGGGCCCCGCCGCGGCGGGGCCGCCGGTCACGGCCGGCCGGGTCGCGTCAGGTCGGGTCGAGTCCGTGGCTGCGCAGCCACGGCAGCGGGTCTATGGCGGAGCCGCCGGCCGGCCGTACCTCGAAGTGCAGGTGCGGTCCGGTGGAGTTGCCGGAGTTGCCCGAGTAGGCGATCGCGTCGCCGGCCTTCACGGTCGTACCGGCGGCGACGCGGTACGACGAGAGGTGGCAGTACCACGTCTCCGTGCCGTCCTTCGCCGTCACGATCATCATGTTGCCGTAGGCGCTGTTCCACTTGGTGGAGACGACGCCGTCGGTCGCGGCCATCACCGTCGTGCCGTACGAGACCGGGAAGTCGATGCCCGTGTGGACGGACATCCAGTTGACGCCGGCCTGGCCGAAGTAGGCGCTCAGCCCCTTCTGCGCGACCGGCAGGGCGTACTTGGGGCGCAGCCGCTCCTTGCGGGCCGCCTCCGCCGCCGCCTTCTTCTTCTCGGTCTCCTGCTGCGTCTTGAGGTCGATGCGTTCCTGGGTGCGGCTGGCCCGGTCGGCGAAGTCGTCGGCGCCCGCCGAGAGCGTCTTCAGCTGCGCGTCCAGCTTGCTGTTGGCGACGGACGGCTTCACCGACTGCGCGTCGGAGGCGGTGGCGGTGGTCTCCTTGCCGTCGTCGCCGAAGGTGCCGACGGAGGCGACCGCGATCCCGGCCACGCCCATCACGCACGCGGACGGCACGGCGATGGTCAGCAGCGCGGAGCGCTTGGGAGGCGTACGGCGCCGGGAACGAGCCGCCGCGCGGGAGCCGGAGCGGGTCGCCGGGGCCGGACCGGCCGGGGCTACCTCCTCCTGGTCGTCCAGCAGTGGCGTTACTGCGGGTAGCTCACCGGTGGCCGTCAACTCGCCGTCACCCGCGGAAGCCTCGTCGTACGGCGTCCCGTCGTAGGCCGCCTCGCCGTAGGTCCCGTCGTCGTAGGCCGCCTCGCCGTACGCCGTGTCCTCGTACGAGGCGCTCTCGTGCGTCGCGTCCCCGTACGACGTGTCCCCGTACGGCGTCTCCTCGTACGGCGTCTCCTCGTAGGCGGCCTGTTCGGGCTGCTCGGCCGGGGGCGTCGCCGGGGTGCCGTCGGAGTTCCACTGCGTGGCGTCGTACGCGCCGGTGTCGAAGGCCTGGGTGCCCCACTCCCACTGCTGGGTCGCGCCTGCCATGGCGGACTGGTCGGGCTGGAGCCAGGCGTTGGCGTCCCAGTGGCCGCTGGTGTCCGTGGTCGTCGCCTGCGGCGGGACCGTCCAGGAGGTGCTGTCGTAGGCACCGGAGTCGTAGGCGGCCTGAGCGGCGTGGGCGGCGTGCTGCTGGGCCGCGTACGGGTCGTAGTCCGGCGTCTGGCCGCCGGCGGTCTGCCACTGCGTGGTGTCGTACGCGCCGGTGGGCTGGGCCTCGCCCGGGAGGTTGCCGAAGAGCGGATCGCTGTGGAAGGCGGCGGCGGTGTGGTCGCCGTATGCGGTGAAGTCGCCGTACTGGGCTTCCTGTGTGCCGTACGGCGCGTAGTGCGCCTGGCCGGCGTCGGAAGCCGGAGCCGGGGTGGTCATGGTCCCCGACGGGTGACGGTCGTTCACCAACTTCTCTTTCGCCTCGACAACAGGGGCTGCCAGAGCAGTGCGGCGACTGTACCCGGCGGTATGAGGGCGCGACAATCTTCGGCAGGTTTCGCGGTTTCGGGAAACGGGCATTCGGCCGTGTTTCGGGGGACGACGGGCGCGGGTTTGGCCTTGTGTTCGATGAGTGTTCGAGATTGGACCGGGGCGGGCGCCCTCGATTCGGTTGCGCCGGACGGCCGTTGCCCGCCCGATCCGGCCCGAATGCCCCGGTCATCCGGTTCGTTCCCGCGCCCGGCCCGGGCCCGCCCGCGAGTCCGCCCTCGCGCCCGCCGTCGTGTACCCGGAGCGCCCTCGGCGTGCGCCGGGCGCTCCGGTCACGCCACCGTCAGTCCGCCGGCCGTCCGTTCCTCGGGGACGGTCTCGTCCAGCGCCTGCCGTATGCCGGTCGCGATCGCCGGGTGCACGGGCAGGGCGAGGTGCCCGATGCCCGTCACGCGCACGTTCGTGGCCATCAGGTCCGGGTGGTCGATACGGGCCGTCTCGACCGGCTCCATCACCGAGTCGAGGTCGCTCCAGAAGCTGACGAACCGGGTGCCGCAGCCGGGCGCGGGCCGGGTCAGCTCCTCGATCACCTCCGAACCGGGGCGCATCTGGCGCACGATCGGATGCGCGTCGGCGAGCGGCACGACCCGGGTCCCGGAGTGCGGGGTGCCGAGCGTCACCAGGGTGCGGACCCGCAGGTCGCCGCCGAGGCGCTGGACGTAGTAGCGGGCGATCAGGCCGCCGAGGCTGTGCCCCACGATGTCGACCCGGTGGCTGCCGGTGCGCTCGCAGATCTCCTCTATGTGGCGGCCGAGCAGCTCGGCCGCGGTACGGATGTCGCAGGTCAGCGGCGAGTAGTTGAGCGACTCGACGCGCTGGCCGCCATGCTGGGCGAGGGCGCGGCGCAGCAGGACGAAGACCGAGCGGTTGTCGATGAAGCCGTGCAGCAGGACGACCGGCGGAGCCGCGCGGACCGGCAGCCGGGCCGTGCCGTCACCCGGGACGGGCGGGGAGGGCGGGGCGGGGGAGCGGCGCTCCGGGGTGAGGCCGGTCGGGTAGAGCAGCAGATGTCCGGCCAGGACGGCCGCTTCCAGGGCGGTCGACTTCAGCAGGGCCAGCGACAGGTCGGTGAGTCTGCCCGGCAGGAGGCGGCGGCAGAGCGGGAGAAGGGGCTCCAGTATCCCGGTGACCTTCATCGGCCGACCTCCTGTCGGCACGCGCAGGACGCCTCTGTCCCCCGTGTGCGCTCATGGGCGGCCGAGCGGAGGCGGCGCGGGCAGCGCGACGGGCCGCGTCGCGTGCCCCTGGTGCCCCCGCGGAGCACGCTGCGGCTCCCCGACGTGTCCCACTGTGTGTGATTTCCCCCTCGGTAACCTCCGCGAAACTGCCGGTTGAGCGATGCTGGAGATAACGTTCGTTCACTTGGGACGGGTAGCGGAACGCGCCGAATGTGCGGTACTTCTCGGTACGGACTGATATGTGAGCGTTCGCTTCGTGGTCATGGAGGCAGTGATGGGTGTGACAGCCGGTCCGATCCGCGTGGTGGTGGCCAAGCCGGGGCTCGACGGCCACGACCGCGGGGCCAAGGTCATCGCGCGGGCGCTGCGCGACGCCGGCATGGAGGTGATCTACACCGGGCTCCACCAGACGCCGGAGCAGATCGTCGACACGGCCATCCAGGAGGACGCCGACGCGATCGGCCTCTCCATCCTGTCCGGCGCCCACAACACCCTCTTCGCCGCGGTCATCGACCTGCTCAGGCAGCGCGAGGCCGAGGACATCCTCGTCTTCGGCGGCGGCATCATCCCCGAGGACGACATCGCCCCCCTCAAGGAGAAGGGCGTCGCCGCGATCTTCACCCCGGGCGCGACCACGACGTCGATCGTGGAGTGGGTACGGGAGAACGTCCGGCAGCCGACGCAGGCCTAGGCGGCGGGGGGCGCCGCCGAGCGGTCGTCCGCCAGCTCCGAGAGCATCGCCGCTCTCAGTCCCAGTGTCGTCACCAGGCGCTGGAACGCCTCCGCCCAGTAGCCTCCGGCGCCGGGCGACGCGTCCTCGCGTTCGTCGGGGGTCGCCAGCAGGCCGTCCAGCCGGGATGCCTCCGCCGGGTCCAGGCAGCGCTCGGCCAGACCCATCACGCCGCTGAAGCTCCAGGGGTAACTGCCCGCGTCCCGGGCGATGTCGAGGGCGTCCACCACCGCGCGGCCGAGCGGCGCGGACCACGGCACGGCGCAGACGCCGAGCAGCTGGAACGCCTCGGACAGGCCGTGCGCCGCGATGAAGCCGGCCACCCAGCCGGCCCGCTCGGCCCCCGCCAGCGTGCCCAGCAGCTTGGCCCGCTCGGCCAGGGACACCGCCCCCGGACCGGCCGCCTCCGGTGCCGCCGGCACCCCGAGCAGCGCTCTCGCCCACTCGGCGTCCCGCTGCCGTACCGCCGCCCGGCACCAGGCCGCGTGCAGTTCGCCCTGCCAGCCGTCCGCCACCGGCATCGCCACGATCTCCCCGGCGCTCCGGCCGCCGAGCCGCGCCGGCCAGGTGTCCAGCGGCGTGGCCTCCACCAACTGCCCGAGCCACCAGGACCGTTCGCCACGGCCCGTGGGCGGCTTGGCCACCACCCCGTCGCGCTCCATCCCCGCGTCGCACTCCGGCGGCGCCTCCACCGCGATCGCCGGTCGGTCCCCGGTGCGGTCGAGGGCCACGCACGCCCCGGCACGCACCGCCATCCGCCCGGCCAGCGCCGAACCCGGCAGCGCGGACAGCAACTCCGCCGCCGTCGTCCGCACGTTGCGGCTCCGGTCCGACAGCGCCTGCTCCAGGAACGGCTCGTCCCCGGCGGCCAGTCCCGTGCGCAGCGAGTCGAGGAACATCAGCCGGTCCTCGGCGCGCTCCGTCGCCCAGGTCCCGGCCAGCAACTCGCGTGCCTCCTCCGGAGCCCGGGCCCGCACCGCCGCCAGCAGGGCGACCCGCTCCGCGAACAGTCCCTCCTGCCACAACCGCCCCGTCCCGTCGGTGTCCTGCGGGCCGGGCAGCACGGTGCCGCCGCCCGGGGCCGCGCGCAGGGCGAACCGCCAGTCCTGGTTGAGCCGGGCCAGCCACAGCGCGCGCGGTCCGGCGAAGGCCAGCGCGGCCGGCCGCAGGTCGGTGCGGCCCCGGGCCGCGTCGAGCAGCGCGGGCAGCGTCTGCGGGGGAGCGGCGAAACCGCGCGCGTTGGCCGCCGCGAGCCACTGCGGCAGCAGCTCCACCAGGTCGGGCGAGCTGCCCCGGCGGCCGCCGCCGGTGCCCGGACGGTCGGACAGCAGCATCGCCAGCCTGCGAGCCGCCGCGGCCGGCAGCGCGGGGCGCGGGTCCTCGGGGGCCGGTTCGGGGCGCTGTGCGGCCCGCGCGGCCCGCAGTCCGGCCCGTCGTCGCACGGTCGCCACGGCCGCCTCGTCCAGCAGGGCCACCGGAGCCTCACGGCCGGTCCCGGCGGCCGCGGGCGGCCGCCGGTCCGTGCCCAGCAGGGCCGTGGTGACGAGATCCTCCCAAGCGGTGGTCACGGGGTTCCCTCTCTCTGAAGTGGTCCGGGTCGGGTCAGCACAGCGGCACCGCCTCGCCCGCCCCCTCCGGCCAGGCGGTCAGCGGGGTGAAGCCCTGGTGGCCGCATTCGCCGAAGACGGTGACCGGGGCGCCGCCGGAGAGCGCCACCAGCCGCCACAGACCCGGCCGGGAGCGGGCGACGGGGGACAGCGGCAGCGCCGACTCGCCCTCGGCGTCGGCCAGTTGCCACGAGCCGCCGTCCGGGACGGGCACGACCCGGTCCAGGGTCACCGGCACGGAGTCCAGCCACGGGTCCTCGCGCAGCGCCTCCCCGTAGCGGGCGGCCGCCCGTGCCGCGGTCGCACCGGGCGGGCGCGTCCCGAGCGGCGCGGGCGCGGCGAACCGCTCGCCCAGCGCCGCTCGGTGCCGGCCCGCCCCGGCGTAGGCGGACAGCTCGGCCTCCAGGGCGAGGCCGACCGGCAGCGCCAGCTCGGGGGCGCGGCCGGCCGCCCCGTAGGAGAGGAGCAGCGCCGTACGGCCCGAGTCGGTGCCGTGCAGCCAGATCCGGCGGGTCGTCAGCTTCACGTCCACCGTGTCGTACTGGGCGAGGACCAGCCAGCGGTCCCGCACCGGCGGACCGTCCGCGGCGGCGGGCAGGCCGATGCGGGAGCGGACCGTGGCCGCGAGGTCCTCCGGGAGCCGGTCGCGGCGCAGCCAGCCCTGGACGAGCAGGTGCAGCAGCGCGCACTCCTCCAGCAGCCGCACCGGCCAGCCGGGCCCGGAGGCGGGTACGGCGCCCAGCTCCCGGACCCGGGCCGCCAGGCCGGGGGCCTGGGCGTCGACCATGCGGGCCGCCGTCTCCTCCCACAGCCCGTACCCCGCCTGCTCGGCCGCGGCCAGGCCGCCGCGCAGCAGGTCGGACAGGCGCTGCTCCAGCTCCGTGGCGCCCGCCGTGACCCGCTCGGCCCGCTTCTCCGCCCGGCGCCGGGCCGCCTCGGGATCAGCGGCGGCCGCGGCACCCCCGCCGCCCGCCGGACGCCTGTCCTCGGCCCGCTTGCGCCGCCCGCCGATCCACTGCTCCGCCCAGTCCGGCGGCTGCTCCACCGTCGGCACCGCGTCGTCCCCGCCCGCCCAGAGCAGGAGCAGTCCGAGGGCGTGCTTGCACGGGAACTTCCGGCTCGGACAACTGCACTTGTACGCGGGCCCGGCCGGGTCCGCGACGTCCACGATCGTCTGGTACGGCTTGCTGCCGCTGCCCTTGCACAGGCCCCATACCGTCCCCTCCTCGCAACTCCCCGCCCCGGACCACGGCCCGGCCGCCCCGAGTCTGCTTCCCGCCTTGCGTGACGCGACGTCAGGAGCCAGTGCCAGCACCTGGTCCGCACTCCAGCGCACCCCCTGCTGAGTCATGTCATCGAAGGTAGATCCCGCCACTGACAATCGCCCCGGCGAGCACGTATGCGCAGGTCACAGCGATTGTCAGTGGCGTGGTGCACGGTGGACACCAGATCCGAACCGGCCGAGCTGGAGGGGGCCTCAGCCATGACTGTGTCCGCGGAAGCGACCGATCCGACGACCGATCCGACGAGCACCGAGAGCGTGCTGCGACCGCACGCCGAGCACGCCTTCGCCGCCGAACTCACGGCGCTGGCCGCCCAGGACGACCGGCCCCGCCCGGCCCGCTGGAAGATGTCGCCGTGGGCGGTGGCCACCTACCTCCTCGGCGGCACCCTGCCGGACGGCACGGTGATCACGCCGAAGTACGTCGGCCCGCGCCGCATCGTCGAGGTCGCCGTCACCACCCTCGCGACCGACCGCGCCCTGCTCCTGCTCGGCGTGCCCGGCACCGCCAAGACCTGGGTCTCCGAGCACCTGGCCGCCGCCGTCAGCGGCGACTCCACCCTGCTCGTGCAGGGCACCGCCGGCACCCCGGAGGAGGCGATCCGCTACGGCTGGAACTACGCGCAGCTGCTGGCCAACGGCCCGAGCCGGGACGCCCTCGTGCCCAGCCCGGTCATGCGGGCCATGGCCGAGGGCATGACGGCCAGGGTCGAGGAGCTGACCCGGATCCCCGCCGACGTCCAGGACACGCTGATCACGATCCTGTCCGAGAAGACCCTGCCGATCCCGGAACTCGGCCAGGAGGTGCAGGCGGTCCGCGGCTTCAACCTGATCGCCACCGCCAACGACCGCGACCGGGGCGTCAACGACCTCTCCAGCGCCCTGCGCCGCCGCTTCAACACCGTCGTGCTGCCGCTGCCGGAGAGCCCCGACGCCGAGGTCGACATCGTCGCCCGCCGCGTCGACCAGCTCGGCCGCTCCCTCCAACTGCCCGCCGCGCCCGACGGCATCGACGAGATCCGCCGTGTCGTGACCGTCTTCCGCGAACTGCGCGACGGCATCACCGCCGACGGCCGCACCAAGCTGAAGTCGCCCAGCGGCACGCTCTCCACGGCCGAGGCCATCTCCGTCGTCACCAACGGCCTCGCGCTGGCCGCCCACTTCGGGGACGGTGTGCTGCGCGCCGGTGACGTCGCGGCCGGCATCCTCGGCGCGGTCGTCCGCGACCCGGCCGCCGACCGGGTCATCTGGCAGGAGTACCTGGAGACGGTCGTCCGCGAGCGGGACGGCTGGAAGGACTTCTACCGCGCCTGCCGCGAGGTGAGCGCATGACCGACTCCGGCCGGCCGTGGTCCGGGCCGCTGCTCCTGGGCGTGCGGCACCACGGGCCGGGTTCCGCGCGGGCGGTGCGCGCCGCCCTGGAGACCGCCCGGCCGAAGGCCGTGCTCATCGAGGGGCCGCCCGAGGCCGACGCGCTGATCCCGCTGGCCGCGGACCCGGAGATGCGTCCGCCGGTCGCGCTCCTCGCCCACGCCGTCGACGAGCCCGGCCGCTCGGCGTTCTGGCCGCTGGCCGATTTCAGCCCCGAGTGGGTGGCCGTCCGCTGGGCCCTGGAGCACGAGGTCCCGGCCCGCTTCATCGACCTGCCCGCCACCCACACGCTGGCGTGGCGGACGGAAGAGGAAGCAGAAGGGGAAGGGGAAGGGGGAGAAGGGGCGGAAGGAGAAATAGGGGGGGAAGGGGGAGAAGGGGAAGCGGCCGGGCTGCGGGTGCGGGTGGATCCGCTGGCCGACCTCGCCGAGGCCGCCGGTTACGACGACCCCGAGCGCTGGTGGGAGGACGTGGTCGAGCACCGGGGCGGGGCCTCGGAGCGGGACGTGTTCGCGCCGTTCGCCGCGGTGGAGGAGGCGATGGGTGCGCTCCGGGAGACGTACGGACCCGGCGGGCGCGACCGGGACCTCGTGCGGGAGGCGTACATGCGGCTCCGGCTGCGGGCGGCCCAGCGGGAGTTCGGGACGGAGGTCGCGGTGGTCTGCGGGGCCTGGCACGTGCCGGCGCTGCGCGCGAGGAGCACCGTCGGGGCCGACAAGGAGCTGCTGAAGGGGCTGCCCAAGGTCAGGACCGACATGACCTGGGTGCCGTGGACCAACCGGCGGCTGGCCCGCGCGAGCGGATACGGCGCCGGGATCGACTCGCCGGGCTGGTACGGGCATCTGTTCCGGGCCCCGGACCGGCCGGTCGAGCGGTGGCTCACCAAGGTGGCCGGCCTGCTGCGCGAGGAGGACCGGATCGTCTCCTCGGCCCATGTCATCGAGGCGGTGCGGCTGGCCGAGACCCTCGCGGTGATGCGCGGCCGTCCGCTGCCCGGCCTCGGCGAGACGACCGACGCGGTACGGGCGGTGCTGTGCGAGGGCTCGGACGTCCCGCTGGCGCTGGTGCGGGACCGGCTCGTCGTCGGGGACGTGCTCGGGGAGGTGCCGGAGGCGGCGCCCGCCGTGCCGTTGCAGAGGGACCTGGCCCGGGAGCAGCGTCGGCTCCGGCTCAAGCCGGAGGCGCTGGAGCGAACGCTGGAGCTCGACCTGCGCAAGGACACCGACGCCGGGCGTAGCAGGCTGCTGCACCGGCTGCGGCTGCTCGGCATCGGCTGGGGCGAGGCCACCGAGTCGCGGGGGAGCACGGGCACCTTCCGGGAGACCTGGCGGCTGCGTTGGGAGCCGGAGCTGTCGGTGCGGGTGGCGGAGGCGGGGGTGTGGGGGACCACCGTGGAGGGCGCGGCGACCGCCAGGGCCGAGAGCGACGCGGTGGGTGCGACCGCCCTCGCCGAGGTCACCGCGCTGGCCGAGCACTGCCTGCTCGCCGGGCTGCCGGACGCGCTGGGCGTGGTGATGCGGGCGCTCGCCGACCGGGCCGCGCTGGACACGGACGTCGGCCATCTGGCCCAGGCGCTCCCGGCCCTGGTCCGCTCTCTGCGCTACGGCGATGTCCGGGGCACCGACACGGCGGCGCTCGCGGAGGTGGCCGCGGGTCTCGCCGAGCGGGTCTTCGTCGGCCTCCCGCCGGCCTGCGCCGCCCTCGACGCGGACGCGGCCGAGGAGATGCGGGGCCACGTGGACGCGGTGCACACGGCGGTGGGCCTGCTCGGCGAGACGGGGAACGGGACGGTGGGTGGGACGACCCGCGGGCCGGAGGGTGGGACGACAGGCGGGACGGAGGGCGGGACGGCGGCCGACACCGCGACGGGAGCCGCCAAGGAGGCCACGGAGGGAGGCGCGAACGGGGGCGCGGGCGGAAGCACGAGCGGAGGCGCGAAGGGGGGTGCGGACGGAGGCGCGGGCAGAGACGCGAACGGGGACGCGGAGGAAGGCGCGGGCGGTGGCGCGAAGGGAAGTGTGGAGGGGGCCGGTTTCGGCCAGGGTGCCCTGCGTCGCCGGTGGCGGGCCGTGCTGCGCACCCTTTCCGGGCGCGACACCGTGCCCGGTGTGCTGCGCGGCCGGGCCGTGCGGATCCTGCTGGACGAGGGGGAGCTGGGCCCGGAGGAGGCGGCACGGCTGATGGGGCTGGTGCTCTCACCGGGGACCCCGCCCGCGGACGCGGCCGCCTGGATCGAGGGGTTCGTCGGGGGGAGCGGCGGGGGCGGGATGCTGCTCGTGCACGACGAGCGGCTGCTCGGCCTGGTCGACACCTGGCTCACGGGGGTGCCGGCGGACGCGTTCACGGACGTACTGCCGCTGCTGCGGCGGACGTTCTCGGCGTACGAGCCGGGGGTGCGCCGGACACTCGGCGAGCTGGTGCGCCGGGGGCCGGGGGAGCTGCCCCGGGGGCAGGGGCGGACGGCCACCGCGATACCGGGGTTCGGCACCGCACCGGACACCGGGCGCGCCGACGCCGTACTGCCCCTGCTGCGGCTGCTGTTGGGCCTCGACGAGGCGACGGCCGCGCCGCAGGACGGGACGGCGGGCGGGGCGTTACCGGACAACGGCCTTGTGGGAGCGGGGAGATGACCATGGACGACGTGACGGAAACCGTCGGCTGCGCGGGCGGCGCGGGCGGCGCGGGCGGTGACGCCGCGCGGGAGCGGCTGCGGCGGTGGCGGCTGGTGCTCGGGGGCGAGGCCGCCGACGGCACCGGATGCCGGCTCGTGGGCCGGGACGCGGAGATGGACGGCACCCTGGCCGCGCTGTACGGGAAGGGGGACAGGCCGCAGTCGGGGCGGGAGCGTTCGGCGGGGCTCGGCGCGTCCGCGCCGTCCGTGGCGCGCTGGCTCGGGGACATCCGGACCTACTTCCCGTCCTCCGTCGTCCAGGTCATGCAGCGCGACGCCATCGACCGGCTCGGGCTCGCCGCGCTGCTCCTCGAACCGGAGATGCTGGAGGCGGTGGAGGCCGACGTGCACCTGGTCGGCACGCTGCTCTCGCTGAACAAGGCGATGCCGGAGACCACGAAGGAGACGGCACGGGCGGTCGTGCGCAAGGTCGTCGAGGACCTGGAGAAGCGGCTGGCCACGCGCACCCGGGCCACCCTCACCGGCGCCCTGGACCGCAGCGCGCGCGTCAGCCGGCCGCGCCACCACGACATCGACTGGAACCGCACCGTCGCGGCCAACCTCAAGCACTATCTGCCCGAGTACCGGACGATCGTGCCGGAGCGGCTCATCGGGTACGGGCGGGCCTCGCGGTCGGTGAAGAAGGAAGTGGTGCTCTGCATCGACCAGTCCGGGTCGATGGCGGCCTCGGTCGTCTACGCCTCGGTGTTCGGGGCGGTGCTGGCGTCCATGCGGTCGATCGACACCCGGCTCGTCGCCTTCGACACGGCGGTCGTCGACCTCACCGACCAGCTCGACGACCCGGTGGACGTGCTGTTCGGCACCCAGCTCGGCGGCGGCACGGACATCAACCGGGCGCTGGCGTACTGCCAGTCGCAGATCACCCGGCCCACCGAGACCGTCGTCGTCCTCATCAGCGACCTCTACGAGGGCGGGATACGCAACGAGATGCTGAAGCGGGTGGCGGCGATGAAGGCGTCGGGGGTGCAGTTCGTGGCGCTGCTCGCGCTGTCCGACGAGGGGGCGCCGGCGTACGACAGGGAGCACGCGGCCGCGCTCGCGGCGCTGGGCGCACCGGCGTTCGCGTGCACGCCCGACCTCTTCCCCGAGGTGATGGCGGCGGCGATCGAGAAACGGCCGATTCCGGTGCCCGAGAGCGTGTGAACCGGCCGGATCCGGCGGGCGACTTGTCGACTCGGTGAGGTGGGGTCCGGGCGTCAAAAAGGACATGGATACCCATCGGTAACGGAGGGCTTGCGCTACCTCCGCGGTCCCGTGCAAGGATCGGCGTCTCCGCGGCCTCCGCGCCGCCGGTTTCCCTCTGCTCTGTTCCGCCGCACGGGAGGACCCTCCCCGCCTTGACCTCGCCAGCAGTTCTGCCCGGTGCCGCCGTGCGCGTGATGCGTACGGCGGCGGGCCGGCGTGCGCTGCAACTGGCGCTGCTGGTCGGCGGACTGCTCGCGCTCGGTCTCCTGTGCGGGGAGCGGGCGCAGGCGGCCGACGCGGTGACCTCGACGCCGTCCCCGACGGTCGTGGCGCGGTCGGTCGTGGCACGGGGGACGACCCCGCTGCGGGACGTCCTGACGCCGCGCCCGGCGAAGCGGAAGCCCGCCGCCGAGGCCGCGCCGGCTCCGGCCGGGGCCGCGCCCGTGACGGCCGCGCCGGTGGTCGACGAGGTGCTCGACGCCGGCAAGGTCCGCGAGGTCCGTGAGGTGCACGACGTCGTCCGGTCCGTCACGGAGACGGTGACCTCGACCGTGACCCGGTCGCTCGGGGACACCGTGCGCGAGGTGTCGGAGCTGCCGGCGACGCTGCCCGCCCTGCCCACCACGCCGGTGGTGCAGGTGCCCGAGCTGCCCGTCGTCGCCCCGCTGCCGGGCGAGCTGTTCCCGGCGCCGGTCACCTCTGCGCCGAGCCCCGCCCGGCCGCGGACACCGGGCACGGTCACGCACGACACCGGGCAGCAGCGGAAGTCCGGTACCCGCACGCAGGCGTCGGCCGTCGGCGCCGGGGCGTACGGACCGACGGTCACCGTGGTGGCCCTCGCCCCGGACCGGACGGCGCGGGACGGCGGCCACCGTGCCGCGCGTGCCGTGGACGCCCCGGCCCACCCCGCGCCCACCGGTGACCCGGACGGCGCGCTGGGCAAGTCGGCGATGGACGGCACCGCCTCCCGGCACGGCGACGCGTACGCCGTGACCCTCGACGACCGGGCGCCGCTGCGGCTCGCGCCCGCGGCCGGCGCGCGCGGCGACGCGGCCGGGACCCGGGACCGGTACCGGGACATCCCGGTCTTCCCCGGCTAGGACCGGCGGCCCCCTTCCCCGCCCCAGACCTGTCGCGCGGGGGCGGAACAGGTCTGCCCGTCCGTCCGGACCCCCTGCGGATCCCCTTCCCCCGGATCCCCTCCGAACCTTCCGGACGGCTCCTCCCCAGCCGCGCTTCCGGCACCACCGGAAGCCCTCCCGGCTCCGCGTCCGCGTCCCGGACCCGCCGGAGCCCCGAAGGATCTGACGCACGCATGAACAAGAACATCCGCCGCTCCATCGTCATAGCCGCCGGAGTGACCGGCGCGTGGGCGCTCGGCTCGGCCGCGGCCAGCGCCGATGAACTGCCCGCCGCGTCCGTCGCCGCGCCGGAGGCCACCACCGGCGGTCTCACCGACACGGTCGACGGGCTGGTGTCCGCGACCGTCGAGGCCACCGGCACCGTGACCTCGGCGGTCACGGACACGACGGCGAAGGCGACGAGCACCGTGCAGGACACCCAACAGGCCGCCGCGGACCCGACCGCCGCCACCAAGGTCCGCACCAAGGTCCGCGGTGCCGAGGCCATCAACGGCGCCCGTGCGGCCCGCGCGGCGAAGGCGGCTGCGGCTGCGACGGCGGCGAAGGACGGGGGCCGGATCCCCGCCCAGGCCGACACCCGGACCGACGCCCAGGTCGGGGCCGCGCACCGCACCGCCGCCGAGACAGCCCGTACCGCCGCCGACACCGCCGCGACCGTCAGGGACACCACCTCCCCGGCCGGCCCCCAGGACGACATCGACTACCTCTTCGGCCCGCTCGCCTCCTTCGCCCCGGAGGTCGAGCAGGCGCTGGCCGCCGTCCGGACGAAGCTCCTGGCGGCCCAGGCCGCCGCCCGTGTCCGGGCGCGGGGCGTCGAGGGGGCCGTGCGCACCCAGGTGCGGCGCACGGCGGCCGGCGCGGGCCGTACCGCAGGTGCCGTGTCCACTCCCGTGTCCACCACGGCGAGCCGGACGACGACCGCCGCCGACGCCACCGTGGCCGCCGTTCCCGCGCACGTCACCGGCGCTGCCGACGGGGTCGGCGCGGTGCGGTCCCTGCCCGGGACGGTCACGCCGGTCGTCACCGGCACGAGTGCCGCCGCGGTCCCACCGGTCGCCGCCGAAGCCGTGCACGGGGTGCTGCCGGTGGCCGGATCGACGGTCGGTGACGTTCACGGCGCCGTCACCGCAGTGGTCGCCGGTGCGGTGCCGATCGCCGAGGGCGCGGTCGACGGGGTAGGGAGCACGGCCGACGGTGCCGTCGCCGCGGTCCCGCCGGTCGCCGCCCACGCGGCCACCGACGTCCAGGACACCGCCACGACAGCGGTGACCGGCGTCCACGGCAGCGCCACGACAGCGGTGACCGGCGTCCACGGCACCGCCACCGAAGCCGTGGCCCATGTCCACGGCACCGCTACGACAGCCGTGGCCGGCGTTCACGGTGGTGTCGGTGGTGTCGGTGGGGTCGTGGGGCCGGCTGTCGGGGCGGTGTCGGCGTATGGCACCGGGCTGGTCGGGGAGGTCACCCGGGACGCGGCCGGTGCCGTGCTGCCGCCCGTGGCGGCGACCGCCGTGCACGGGGTCGTGCCGGTCGGCGGACAGGCTGTCGTGGACGTCGAGGCGCTGGTGTCCGGCGCCGTGGGTGACGCCCGGCCGGTCGTCGGCGTCGTGCCGCCGCTCGCCCACGGGGTGACCGGACACGCGGCCACCTACGCGGAGGACCTGGCCGGACCGGTCCTCGACGGCACCGAGGCGCTGGCGTACGGCGTGGCGGGCGACGTACGGCCGGTCACGGCGGCCGCCGTGCCGCTCGTGCGGGACGCGACCGGCACCCCGCTGGCCGCGCACGCCGTCGCCGGGGCCCGGCAGGTCGCCGGCTCCGTGACCCCGGAGTACGTCCACGGCCCGCGGGCCGCCCGGACCCGCTCCGTCTGACTCCGCCGGGCGGCCGCGCCCGGACGTCCGAACGCCGTCGGACCGTCCGGGCCGGAGCCCCGCGGATCCGGCCGGTGATCCCCATGGGACGGTGATCGCCGGCCGAGCCTCCAGGGCCGTTCCTTAAGGCCGGCCCAGGGGCCCTGAGGTCTCACCGGGCCAACCCCAGCCCGGTGAGACCTCGCACTTCGTTCCGAAGACACTTCAAGGCGCTCCAAGGCGCTCCAAGGCGCTTCAAGCCACGTCAACGCACTCCAAGGCAGGCGAAGGCGGCACGGCGTGCCAGGAAACTGCTGGATACCCGGCATCATGTGACAGGTATCACCGCTCAGGTGTGACCCTCGATTTAGGGACCCCCAGCAAGCGGCGATAACCTGCGAGACGGACATGCCGCGCGCTCGGACACCGTGTGCGCTTCCCCTGTGACCCATGCGGACGTCACGTTGCCCTTCGCGGCACGCCCACGCATCCAACGAACCGCGAGATCACTGATAGGGACGGAAGCGCGTGGACCTGTTCGAGTACCAGGCGAGGGACCTCTTCGCCAAGCACGATGTACCGGTGCTGGCCGGTGAAGTCATCGACACGCCTGAGGCGGCGCGCGAGATCACCGAGCGGCTCGGCGGCAAGTCCGTCGTCAAGGCGCAGGTGAAGGTCGGTGGTCGTGGCAAGGCCGGTGGCGTCAAGCTGGCCGCCTCCGCGGACGAGGCCGTCGCCCGTGCGACGGACATCCTCGGCATGGACATCAAGGGCCACACGGTCCACAAGGTGATGATCGCCGAGACCGCCCCGGAGATCCTCGAGGAGTACTACGTCTCCTTCCTCCTCGACCGTGCGAACCGCACCTTCCTCTCCATCGCCTCCGTCGAGGGCGGCATGGAGATCGAGGAGGTCGCGGCCACCCGCCCCGAGGCCGTCGCCAAGACCCCGATCGACGCGATCGACGGTGTGGACCTGGCCAAGGCCAAGGAGATCGTCGCCGCCGCGAAGTTCCCGGCCGAGGTCGCCGACAAGGTCGCCGACGTCCTGGTCACGCTGTGGGACACCTTCATCAAGGAGGACGCCCTCCTCGTCGAGGTCAACCCGCTCGCGAAGGTCGCCTCCGGTGACGTCATCGCCCTCGACGGCAAGGTGTCGCTGGACGACAACGCCGAGTTCCGCCACGCGGACTGGGAGGAGCTCCACGACAAGGCCGCGGCCAACCCGCTGGAGGCCGCCGCCAAGGAGAAGAACCTCAACTACGTCAAGCTCGACGGCGAGGTCGGCATCATCGGCAACGGCGCGGGTCTCGTCATGAGCACCCTCGACGTCGTCGCGTACGCCGGTGAGAACCACGGTGGCGTCAAGCCCGCCAACTTCCTGGACATCGGCGGTGGCGCCTCCGCCCAGGTCATGGCGAACGGCCTGGAGATCATCCTGGGCGACCCCGACGTCAAGTCGGTCTTCGTGAACGTCTTCGGCGGCATCACCGCCTGCGACGAGGTCGCCAATGGCATCGTGCAGGCGCTGAAGCTGCTGGAGGACCGCGGCGAGAACGTCTCGAAGCCGCTCGTCGTCCGCCTCGACGGCAACAACGCCGAGCTCGGCCGACAGATCCTCACGGACGCCAACCACCCGCTGGTGCAGCGCGTCGACACCATGGACGGCGCGGCCGACAAGGCCGCCGAGCTGGCCCACGCCGCCAAGTAAGCACTCAGGACGAGGACACAACACACCATGGCTATCTGGCTCAACAAGGACAGCAAGGTCATCGTCCAGGGCATGACCGGCGCCACGGGCATGAAGCACACCAAGCTCATGCTGGGCGACGGCACCAACGTCGTGGGCGGCGTCAACCCGCGCAAGGCGGGGCAGACCGTGGACTTCGACGGCACCGAGGTACCGGTATTCGGTACGGTCGCCGAGGCCATCGAGAAGACCGGCGCCAACGTCTCCGTCATCTTCGTGCCGGAGAAGTTCACCAAGGACGCGGTCGTCGAGGCCATCGACGCCGAGATCCCGGTCGCCGTCGTGATCACCGAGGGCATCGCCGTGCACGACTCGGCGGCGTTCTGGGCGTACGCGGGCAAGAAGGGCAACAAGACCCGCATCATCGGCCCGAACTGTCCCGGCATCATCACCCCGGGCCAGTCGAACGTCGGCATCATCCCGGGCGACATCACCAAGCCGGGCCGCATCGGCCTGGTCTCGAAGTCCGGCACGCTGACGTACCAGATGATGTACGAGCTGCGTGACATCGGCTTCTCGACCGCCGTCGGCATCGGTGGCGACCCGATCATCGGCACCACGCACATCGACGCGCTCGCCGCGTTCGAGGCCGACCCCGACACCGACCTGATCGTCATGATCGGTGAGATCGGCGGCGACGCCGAGGAGCGTGCCGCGGACTTCATCGCGAAGAACGTGACCAAGCCGGTCGTCGGCTATGTCGCGGGCTTCACCGCGCCCGAGGGCAAGACCATGGGCCACGCCGGCGCCATCGTCTCCGGTTCGTCCGGCACCGCCCAGGCGAAGAAGGAGGCCCTGGAGGCCGCGGGCGTCAAGGTCGGCAAGACCCCGACCGAGACGGCGAAGCTGGCCCGCGAGATCCTCGCCGGCTGAGTCGACAGAGCCGGCTGGGTCTAAGGAGCCAGCTGAGTCGACAGAGCCGGCTGAGTCGACAGAGCCGGCTGAGCGACCGCTCGACCTGACGCCGGTAGGCCCGCCCCCCGAGGGGGACGGGCCTACCGGCGTCTCGCTCGCCCGCGCTCGCGGGGTGCCGCCGCGCCCACCCGTGCCGCCCCGGCGGCACGACCGCCCGTGGCCACGTGCGCTATCGCGCCACCGGTACCAGTCTCTCCGGTCCGTTCTCGGCCTCCCTGCGCAGCTTCAGCCGAAGCGCCCGCTCCCCGGCGGACAGCGGACCCAGCCCCACCTCCGCGGGCACCCCGCTGATCGCCTGCGCGGGCCTGATCGGGGCCTCGTAGTGGGTCGGCGCCGTCCGCAGCGTGAGGGTCGTCGCCGCGACGATCGCCGCCGTGAAGGCGAGCGCGGACCGGGTCCAGAACCGCGTCCGGCGTTCGGCGAACGTCCGTACGGACGGCGGCTGGGCCGCCCGCAGCCGCTCCGCCGAGGCCAGTTCGGCCAGTCGGCGGTTGAGCGCGGCGGGGTCGGCCAGTTCCGGCACCCGCTCCGCGACCAGCCACCGCGCACGGGTCAGCCGGTTGGCCGCCGCCGGTGTGCTCGCCTCCGTCTCCGCCGCCGTCTCCGGCAGGTCGAGGCCGATGCCGTCGTACAGCAGGAGCGTGCGGCGGTACGACGGCGGCAGCTTGAGCAGGGCGTCCAGCAGGGCGCGGCCGGCCGCGTCGGCCGGCGGGGGCTCGGGGTGGCGGTAGCGCGGGCGGAACCGGTGCCAGGGGGAGAGCGCGCACTCGTGCGCCACCGCCCTCACCCAGCCGGCCGGGTCCCGGTCGCGGGCCACCTGCGGCCAGCTCTGCCAGGCGAGTTGGAAGGCCCGCTCGACCGCCTCCCGCGCCAGCTCCCGGCGCCCGGTGAGCAGGTAGGTCTGCCGTACCAGGGCCGGGGCGCAGAACGCGTAGAGCGCGTCGAAGGCCTGAGTGGGAGTCAGGGCCGGGGACGGTACGGCCTCGTCGGTCTGGGCAGGGCTCCCCGTCATCGGGCGCACCTCCCTACGAAAAAGCACATAAACGTATATTGAGCGACACTTCGGTGGTTCGCCTGTTACGACGGAATGGCGCGTGTCGTTGGGAGCATGGCGGGCGTGATTCGGATGACCGCCCGTCGACTGCTGCCGCCGTCCCGCCGACCGTCGCTCTCGCCCCTGCTCGGCCGGGTGCGGGACCGCTCCCCGGGGCTCGCCGCGAGCCTGGTGGCCGGCGCGCTCGCGGCCGGGCTCGGACTGGGCGCGTTCGCCGTGGTGGCGATCGTGCTGTGGGTCAGCTCGCCCTACCCCGACAGCGGACCGGGCGGCGCGCTGCACGTCGCGGCGGCGCTGTGGCTGCTCGCGCACGGTGTCGAACTGGTCCGCCACCAGACGCTGTCCGGGACGCCGGCGCCGGTCGGGGTCACCCCGCTGCTGCTGCTCGGGCCGCCGGTGCTGCTGCTCTACCGGGGCGCGCGCGACGCGGTGGACGCGCCCGACGGCGACGACGCCGACGCGCCGCCGCCGGTCCGGGCCCGTACGGCGTGGGCCGGGGTCGTCGTCGGCTACCTCGCGGTCGGCGGCTGCGCCGCGCTGTACGCCTCCGGCGGTGAGCTGCGGCCCGGATGGGGCTGGGTGGCGGTGTGCCTGCCGCTGCTCGCGACGGGCGCGGCGGGCGCGGGGGTGTGGACGGCGTACGGCCGTCCGCGCGAGCCGGTGCTGAACCTGGCGGCGAGGGCGCCGAGGACGCTGCGGCGGCTGCTGCTCGGGCGGGACACCCGGGTGCGGTGGGGTACGGCCCTGCGCGCCTGTCTGGCCGCGACGGCCGTGCTCATCGGCGGCGGCACCCTGCTGCTGGCGGTGTCGCTGGTGGGGCACGGCGACCGGGCGAGGGCGTCGTTCCTGCTGCTGACGGAGGGGTGGACGGGGCGGTTCGCGGTGCTGCTGCTGTGCGTCTGCCTGATCCCGAACGCGGCGGTGTGGGCGGCGTCCTACGCCGTCGGGCCGGGCTTCGCGCTCGGCGCGGGGCACACCGTGAACCCCCTGGCCGCGAACCCGGCGCCGCTGCTGCCGCCGTTCCCGCTGCTGGCGGCGGTGCCGGACGACGGGCCCGGTACGCCGGTGGACTGGCTGGCCGGGGCGGTGCCGGTGGCGGCCGGGGTGACGGTGGCCTGGTTCGTGGTGGGACGGGCGGCGAAACGGCGGTGGACGGCCGGCCGGACGGCCGGGGTGGTGGCGCTGGCGGCGCTGCTGTGCGGACTGCTGCTCGCGGTGCTGGCCGAACTGGCCGGCGGCCCGCTGGGCGTCGGCGCGCTCACCCGGTTCGGCCCGGTCTGGTGGCAGACGGGGGCCGCCGCCACGGCATGGCTCCTGGTGACGGCCACGCCGGTGTCCCTCGCCCTGTGGGCCTGGCGCGCCCGCCCTCACCGCACCCCGGCGCCCGCGCCCGCTCAGCCGGAGCCGGTCCCGGTCCCGGCGCCCGTGCCGGCCCCGGCTCCGATGTCCGCACCCGCGCCGGAGGCCGACGACCGCTACGAGGCGCTCCCCACCGAGAACTGGCCGTGACGCAACCGGGTACGTTCCCGGCGGACCCGGGGACGGAGCCGCCCCGTCAGCTGTCGGTGGAGCTCAGCAGGGGGCGCAGTTCCTTGGGGAGCAGGTGGTCGCAGGACTGCTTCGCCTCGTTGGTGAGGGCGTCCGTGACACAGGTGTAGTAGTCGCGGTAGACCATCTGGACCGTGAAGGACGCGGCGACCAGGGCCAGCGCGAGGGACGCCGTGACCAGGCCGCTGATGGCCGCCGTCGTCTGGGGCCGGCCGCCGGCGGCCGCCTCCTCAGGGTTGCGCGGCTTGGCGCGGAGCGCGCTGATGCCCCAGTGGAGGGCCAGCGCGCCCAGCAGCAGCGCCACGTACGGCCAGCCGAACAGCGCGAAGAGGAAGGCCCACATACCGCACAGCAGCGCGTACCGCGCCCGGCGCTGCGCCGGGTCGGTCGGGTCCCAGCGCATCCCCGGGTCACCGGGACCGCCCGGGCCGCCCTGGCCGCCGCCCGGTCCGCCCTCGGGACGCCGGCCGAAGCCGCCGGACTCCCGGCCGGGCTGCCGGTCGCTCCACTGGTTGCCCCACGGCGAGGGCCGCTCGTCGTCACCGGCGGGCCGGCGCGGCCGCCACGGACTGTCCGGTGTGCCCTCCGGCGGCGGCGCGAACGGGTTGTCGTCCTGCTGGTCGCCCTTCGGCCGGTCCGAGGGCGCGTCCGGCGCCGAGGCCGGCCGCTCCCGCAGCAGCACGGCGGAACGCGTCCCTCCCTGCACCGACTGCGGGGGGAGCATGCGAAGTCCCAGACTGCGGTCCGGCATCAAGTGAGCGTCTTCCCCTAGTTCGACTACGGCTGGTGGCCACGGCTGATGAAATCGGCCGATCGGCACGGCGGCCGAAACGGCTGGTTACCCCATGAACGCGTCGTATCCCCGACGCGTTCCCGCACCGGTCCCTCCCAGACGCTACCTTCCGGCCACGCCCCCGTCCCGTGGGGGCCGTCCGGTGTGCCGGTATCGTTGCTGACGGTCGGCCGCTTCGTAGACTTCCCCGTATCCCGGGGCGCGAAGCACTCGTACGAATGTACAAACACCGTGCGGGACCGGCCGCCGTACCGACGCTCCCCCGAGAAAGGGCCCCGCCGTGGCCGCCAAGCCCGTGGCCAAGCGCCTCGTCGTGCTGGTCTCCGGATCCGGCACCAACCTCCAGGCGCTCCTCGACGCGATCGCCGAGACCGGCGTCGAGGCCTACGGCGCCGAGATCGTCGCGGTCGGCGCCGACCGCGAGGGCATCGAGGGGCTCGCGCGTGCCGAGCGCGCCGGGCTGCCCACGTTCGTGACCAGGGTGAAGGACTTCGGGAGCCGCGAGGAGTGGGACCGGGCGCTGGCCGAGGCCGTCGCCGCCCACGAGCCCGACCTCGTGATCTCCGCAGGGTTCATGAAGATCGTCGGCAAGGAGTTCCTGGCGCGGTTCGGGGGGCGGACCGTCAACACGCATCCCGCGCTGCTGCCCAGCTTCCCGGGGGCCCACGGGGTGCGCGACGCGCTCGCGTACGGCGCCAAGGTCACCGGCTGCACCGTCCACTTCGTCGACGACGGCGTCGACACCGGACCGATCATCGCCCAGGGCGTGGTGGAGGTCCGGGACGAGGACGACGAGAGCGCTCTGCACGAGCGCATCAAGGAAGTCGAGCGAAGGCTGCTCGTCGAGGTCGTGGGGCGGATCGCTCGCAACGGCCATCGCATTGAGGGACGAAAGGTAGTTATCCAGTGACCGCCGAGAGCACTGTCACGGCCGAGAGCGGCAGGCGGGCCATCCGCCGCGCGCTCGTCAGCGTCTATGACAAGACCGGGCTCGAAGAGCTCGCCCGTGGACTGCACGAGGCCGGTGTCGCGCTCGTCTCCACCGGCTCCACCGCCTCCCGTATCGCCGCCGCCGGCGTCCCCGTCACCAAGGTCGAGGAGCTCACCGGCTTCCCGGAGTGCCTGGACGGCCGGGTCAAGACCCTGCACCCGAAGGTCCACGCCGGCATCCTCGCCGACCTGCGCCTGGAGGACCACCAGCGGCAGCTGGCCGACCTCGGCGTCGAGCCGTTCGACCTGGTCGTCGTCAACCTCTACCCGTTCCGCGAGACCGTCGCCTCCGGTGCCTCGCCCGACGAGTGCGTCGAGCAGATCGACATCGGCGGCCCCTCGATGGTCCGCGCCGCCGCCAAGAACCACCCCTCGGTCGCCGTCGTCACCAGCCCCGCCCGCTACGCCGACGTCCTCCAGGCCGTCACCGGGGGCGGCTTCGACCTGACCACCCGCAAGCGGCTCGCCGCCGAGGCCTTCCAGCACACCGCGTCCTACGACGTGGCGGTGGCCTCCTGGTTCGCCTCGGAGTACGCCCCGGTCGACGAGTCGCGGTTCCCGGACTTCCTCGGTGCCACCTGGGAGCGCGAGAACACCCTGCGCTACGGCGAGAACCCGCACCAGCCCGCCGCGCTCTACGTCGACCCGAGCGGCGGCGGCCTCGCCAGGGCCGAGCAGCTGCACGGCAAGGAGATGTCGTACAACAACTACACGGACACGGACGCCGCGCGCCGTGCCGCGTACGACCACGGCGAGCCCTGCGTCGCGATCATCAAGCACGCCAACCCGTGCGGCATCGCGGTCGGCGCGGACGTCGCCGAGGCGCACCGCAAGGCGCACGCCTGCGACCCGCTGTCCGCGTTCGGCGGGGTCATCGCCGTCAACCGGCCGGTGAGCCGGGAGCTGGCCGAGCAGGTCGCCGAGATCTTCACCGAGGTCATCGTCGCGCCCGACTACGAGGAGGGCGCGCTCGAAGCCCTCGCCAGGAAGAAGAACATCCGGGTGCTGAAGGCGCCGGGCGCCCCGGCGAACCCGGTCGAGGTCAAGCCCGTCGACGGCGGTGTGCTGCTCCAGGTCACCGACCGCCTCCAGGCCGACGGCGACGACCCGGCCAACTGGACCCTCGCCACCGGTGAGGCGCTCGCCCCGGCGGAACTCGCCGAGCTGGCGTTCGCCTGGAAGGCCTGCCGGGCCGTGAAGTCCAACGCCATCCTGCTCGCCAAGGACGGCGCCTCGGTCGGCGTCGGCATGGGCCAGGTCAACCGCGTCGACTCCGCGAAGCTCGCGGTCGAGCGGGCCGGCGAGGAGCGGGCGCGCGGCTCCTACGCCGCCTCCGACGCCTTCTTCCCCTTCCCGGACGGCCTGGAGATCCTGACCGCGGTCGGCGTCAGGGCCGTGGTGCAGCCCGGCGGTTCGGTCCGCGACGAACTCGTCGTCGAGGCCGCGCGGAAGGCGGGCGTCACCATGTACTTCACCGGGACGCGTCACTTCTTCCACTGAGCCCCGTGTCCGCCCGGCCGGCGGATGTGTGAGTGCAAACGCCAGGGCCGTGTCCCCCGCAGCGGGGGACACGGCCCTGGGAGTGGGCGGGACCGCTCAGTTGCTGCGGATCACGATCGTGCCGCAGACCTTGTCGGCGAACGTCTGGCGCTTGGCGTCCCACGCCGGCCACAGCCAGCCCAGGTAGCAGGCGAAGCTGTCCAGGGCGTGCGCGATACGGCGGACGAAGGCCATGCCGACGCCGATCGGCTGGCCGGTGGCCTCCTTCACCAGGCGGATGCCCAGCGCCTTCTTGCCGACCGTCTGGCCGGTGCGGCCCTCCTGGACCAGCTGCCAGATCGCCAGGGCGATGAGGGCCAGGACGCCGACGACCAGCAGCGCCTTCACCTTGGCGCCCACCAGCACGAGGATGTACGGCACCAGGAAGACCAGGCCGTCGACGATCGTGCCCAGGAAGCGCTGGCCCCAGTTCGCGTACGGAGGCGTCGCGCCGTAGCCCTGCGGGGGGTAGCCGTAACCGGGCTGCTGGGGGTAGCCGTAACCCTGCTGCGGCGCGCCGTAACCCTGCTGCGGCGGCACGCCCTGCGGGGCCTGCTGGTAGCCGGGCTGCTGCGGGTAGCCGTAGTTGGGCTGGCCCTGCTGCGGGTTCTGCGGCTGCTGACCGTAGGGGTTGTTGGGCGAGCCGAAACTCATGTCCGTTTTCCTCCGTTTGACCTGCGGGGACGACGCGGACAAGCACGGAGGTACGTCACGACTTGAGCGGTTTGCCCCCCACCGGACCGCGATACTGCGCCGCTCATCGTTCTGTACAGGGAAGTTGTTGTCCAGTCCGATTAGCGATGTGTTGTGCAAGTGCAACATCATCGATCATGACCGCACACCCGATTGGAACCAGGACACCGGCATCCGGGAGGATGGAGCCATGACCGCCCAGATTCTCGATGGCAAGGCCACCGCAGCAGCGATCAAGTCCGATCTGACCGCCCGCGTGGCGGCCCTGAAGGAGAAGGGCGTCACGCCCGGCCTCGGCACGATCCTCGTCGGGGAGGACCCCGGCAGCCAGAAGTACGTCGCCGGCAAGCACCGCGACTGCGCCCAGGTGGGCATCGCCTCCATCCAGCGCGAACTCCCCGCCACCGCGACCCAGGAGGAGATCGAGGCGCTCGTCCGCGAACTCAACGACGATCCCGCCTGCACCGGCTACATCGTCCAGCTGCCGCTGCCCAAGGGCATCGACGAGAACCGCATCCTGGAACTGATGGACCCGGCCAAGGACGCGGACGGCCTGCACCCGATGAACCTCGGCCGCCTCGTCCTCAACGAGCCCGCGCCGCTGCCCTGCACCCCCAACGGCGTGCTGACCCTGCTGCGCCGCCACGGCGTCGGGATCAAGGGCGCCGAGGTCGTGGTCGTCGGCCGCGGGGTGACCATCGGCCGCCCGATGCCGCTGCTGCTCACCCGGCGCAGCGAGAACGCGACCGTCACCCAGTGCCACACCGGCACCCGTGACCTGTCGGCGCACCTCAGGCGCGCGGACATCATCGTCGCCGCCGCCGGCGTGCCGCACCTGATCCGTCCCGAGGACGTCAAGCCGGGCGCGGCCGTCCTCGACGTCGGTGTCTCCCGCAACGCCGAGGGCAAGATCGTCGGGGATGTGCACCCCGGGGTCGCCGAGGTCGCCGCGTGGATCTCCCCGAACCCCGGCGGTGTCGGTCCGATGACCCGGGCGCAGCTGCTCGTCAACGTGGTCGAGGCGGCGGAGCGCAGTGTCGGCTGACGGGCGTCGGGTGACCCGGCGCTTCCCGTTGTTCACCCGGGACACGGCACGCCCCGAGGGGGGCGGCAGGGCCGCGTCGGGGGACATGCCGGCGCCGGCCCGGCAGTGGCCGATGCTGGTCGTGCTGGCGACCGTCGGGGTGGGGCTGCTGCTGACCTCGCTCGACCAGTTCCGGGTCGGCGCGCTGCTGGTCGGCGCCGCGCTGCTGGTCGGCGCGGTGATGCGGTGGACACTGCCGAGCGTGGGCATGCTCGCCGTCCGCTCCCGGTTCACGGACATCGCGACGTACGGGGTGCTGGGGCTGGTGATCGTGCTGCTGGCGCTGATGGCACAGCCGAAGCCCTGGCTGGTGATCCCGTACCTGAAGGACACGCTGCATTTCACGATGAAGAGCTGACGCGAGACCGGGCCCCCGCGGCGCCGGGCGTGGCCCGCACCTCCCCCGGTGGGTGCGGGCCTGCTTCCCCCGGGTTCGAAGGTAGGCAACCGGCGGCCCCGGGGAATCCCACTCCCGGTTGAATCGGCTACAACTTCCGCGGTACTCCCGGTGATTGACTCGCCGTCCTGGACACCGGCGTTACGCTGCGGCGATGCGCCTCCGCAACCCGCCCCCACTCGCCGTCGACACGCTGATCGCGTGCATGACGGTCGTGATGGCCGTGTTGCTGGGGCGGGAGTCGCCCACCCAGGGCTGGCCGGCGCTGGACGCGCGGGCGTACACGCTGGTCGCGCTGGCGCATCTGCCCGTCGCGTTGCGGGGACGCCGGCCCGTCGGGGTGTTCCTGTTCGCGCAGTGCGCCGCGACCGTCTACGTCGGCCTCGGCTACTGGCCCGTGGTGTGCACCGTCGGCCCCATGCTGGCGCTCTACACGGTCGCCTCGCTGCGGCCGGTGCGGGTCGCCGTCGCCTGCGCCGCCTGCCTGGCCGGGATGTGGCTGTACGGCGGGATCATCACGGACAACTCCTCGATGGCCTCCGTCGTCATGCAGGCGCTGCTCTACTGCTCGGTGCTGATCTGGTTCGGGCACCTCGCCCAGCGCTCCGGCGAACTCACCCGGCGGCTGCGGGCCGAGCAGGCCGAGCGGGCCCGGCGGGCGGTCGTCGAGGAACGCGGCCGCATAGCGCGGGAGTTGCACGACGTCGTCGCCCACCACATGTCGGTGATCTCGGTGCAGGCCGGGCTCGCCCGCTTCGTCTTCGAGTCGAACCCCAAGAAGGCGCGCGACGCGCTCGGCACGATAGCCGACACCAGCGGGGAGGCCCTGGAGGAGCTGCGGCGCATGCTCCAGGTGCTCAGGGACGAGGACCCGGGCGCCGCCGAACGGTCCCCGATCCCCACCCTGGAGCGGCTGGCCGAACTCGTCGAGCGGGTGCGCAGCGGGGGACTGTCCGTCGACTTCACGGTCGAGGGCGAGCCCCGGCCGCTGCCGCCCGGCGTCGAACTCTGCGCCTACCGCGTCGTCCAGGAGGCGCTCACCAACGTCCTCAAGCACGCCGGGCGCGCGCACGCGCGCGTGCTGCTCCGGTACGGGCCGCACGAGCTGAGCGTGGCCGTCCACGACGACGGGGAGGGGGTGATTCCGGACAGAGTGCGCACCGGCGCCGGTCACGGCTTGATTGGCATGCGCGAGCGGGCCAAGCTCTACGGCGGGACGATCAGCGTCGGCCCGCGCCCCGAGGGCGGCTACGCGGTCGAGCTGGCCCTGCCCACCTCGGCCACACTCGCACGGCGGGGGGACGACCGTACCGGATGATCAGAGTGCTCGTGGTCGACGACCAGTTCCTCATCCGCGCCGGACTGGTGGGCCTGCTGGAGGCCGCTGCCGGGTTCGAGGTGGTCGCGGAGGCCGGGGACGGCACGGAGGCGGTCAGACTGGCCGCCGAGACCGGCCCCGACGTGGTCCTCATGGACATCCGGATGCCCGGCCTCAACGGCATAGAGGCCACCGAGCGGATCCTCGCCCAGGCCGCCGGGCCCGCCCCCCGCGTGCTGGTGCTGACCACCTTCGACCTCGACGAGTACGTGTACGGCGCGCTGCGCGCCGGCGCCTCCGGGTTCCTGCTCAAGGACTCCGGCCCCGAACGGCTGCTGGCCGCCGTCACCGCGGTGGCCGGCGGCGACTCCCTGTTCGCGCCCAGTGTCACCCGGCGCCTGGTGGAGTCCTTCGCCCGCCGGCGCGGCGACGACGGCCTCGGCACCGGCCCGCCGCCCGACCTGGAGGTGCTGACCTCCCGCGAGGTCGAGGTCCTCAAGCTCACCGCGCGCGGGCTGTCGAACCTGGAGATCGCCGACCGCCTCTACATCAGCGAGGCCACGGTGAAGACCCACCTCAACCGCACCATGACCAAGCTCGACCTGGGCAGCCGGGCACAGGCGGTGGTGGTCGCGTACGAGACGGGTCTGGTGAAGCCGGGCGGCTCGGCGCCCTAGCCGTGCGGGCGGCCCGTCCCCTCCCCCGAGCAGGACGGACCGCCGTCGGGGACCAGCCTTCCCGCCGGGCCGGACCTGTTCAACGGCTGTCAGCCGCCTGTGGCACAGCGGTGACGGTTCCGCCATGGACCCCCCGTACGGCCGCCACCTGCGGGAACCGCCGGACCGCCCACCGTCGTCACCCGCTCTGAACTGGCAACGAACTGGCAACGGGCAACGCCGTGGAGGTGCGTGATGGGCGGCTGGCAGCCGCTGCCGGAGGGGCTCCCGCCCGAGGTGCGGCACTTCGTGGAGCAGCTGCGGCTCCTCAAGGACGGCACCGGCCTCAGCCTGGTCGCGCTGGGCGCCCGCACCGCGTACAGCAAGTCCTCCTGGCAGCGCTACCTCAACGCCGCGCAGCCGCCGCCGCGGCAGGCCGTCGTGGCGCTGTGCCGGGTCGCCGGCCTGGCCGGCGCGGACGCCGAACGGCACGCCGTGCGCTGGGAACTGGCCGTCCAGGCCTGGCCGCGTCCCGCGAACGTGCCGGAACGGCCGCCGGGCACCGAGGAGTACGAGGACGACCCGACCCTGCCGTGGTGGGACCGCCCCGCGGAGGAACCGGCCCCGCGCCCGCACGGGCCGCTGCTGCTCTGCGCGGTCCTGCTGCTGCTCGTACTGCTCCTGGTGGCGGTCGGCGGTGCCGTGCTCCTCGGGTGAGCCGGGCACCCCGTGCACCGTGAGGTCACGGCCCGGTGACCGGTGTGCCGATGTGTTGACAAGTTCGCGGATATCTCTCGAAGCCGATCCACAACCGGGCTAACGTGTCCAATCGGGACGAGCCGAGGGCGCATTGGACCGCGTCGGGGCCGACGTGCGACGGTGCACCGCGCACAGGGGGAACGCGGGCGAGCCACGGCACCGAACCGGGGGAAAGAGGGGGAGGCAATGCCTCGTTGGAAGGCCCTGCCGGATGAACTGGATCCGCAGGTCAAGGAGTTCGCGACGCAGCTGCGGCGGCTCGTGGACCGCAGCGGGCTCGGCATCGCGGCGCTGTCCGACCGCACCGGCTACAGCAGGACGTCCTGGGAGCGGTACCTCGGCGGGCGCCTGCTGGCGCCGAAGGGCGCGATCGTCGCGCTCGCGGAGGTCACCGGTACCGATCCCGTCCACCTCACCACCATGTGGGAGCTGGCCGAACGGGCCTGGAGCCGTTCGGAGATGCGCCACGACACCACGATGGAGGCGATCCGGATAGCCCAGGCGCGGGCCGCGCTCGGGGAGTTCGGGGCACCCCAGGCCCCCACCGCCTCCCGGCCCACCGCCTCCCGGCCCGCCGCCCCGTCCGCCGCCCCGTCCCCGACCGCGTCCAGGTCCCGGTCCGCCGCCGCGGCCGGCGGCGGCAGACCACCGCGCCGGACGGGCGGTGCCGTCGCGGTGCCGGGCGTCGCGGGCCCGGCCGGTGTCTCGCCCACCATCCCGCCGCAGCCCACCGCGCCCGACGCCGACCGCCGGGAGCGAAGCGGCGCCCGCCGGCCGGCCGGGCCCGCCGCGGCCCCGGCACCGGCCGCCTCCGGCGGCGGCAGGCGGCGGCTGACCATGTTCCTCGCGGGGGCCGTCGGCGCGGCCGTCGTCGTCGCCGGGGTCCTGTACGCCTCCGGCGGCGACGACGCCGGGCCGAAGAACCGGGGCGGCGCGTCCGCCTCCCCCTCCGTCTCCGCCGGCACCGAGCTGCCCGCCGGGGTGAAGTGCGCGGGCGCCGGCTGCACCGGCAAGGACGCGGAGGCCATGGGGTGCAGCGGCGACCTCGTCACCACCGCCAGTACCGTCGCGGTCGGCGCGACCACCCTGGAGGTCCGCTACAGCAGGACCTGCGGCGCCGCGTGGGGCCGGATCACCGGCGCCGCCCGCGGCGACTCGGTCCGGGTCACCGCCGGTACCGCCACGGAGACCGACGCCATCACGGACGCGGGCGACACGATCGCCTACACGCCGATGGTGGCGGTGAAGGACGCGACGGAGGCGAAGGCCTGCGCGACGCTGGCCTCCGGGCAGCGGGGGTGCACCGCCTAGGCGTCGTCCGGTCCCGCCGGGAAAGTCGCGGCGCCCGGGAATGGCGGAGCCGATCCCGGGAACGCGGAACGTACCCCCACGGGAGTCCGGTCACCGGCACCCCCGAGCGGCGGCCGCCCGTCACCCCTCTCCCGGACGGGCGGTCGCCGCTTCCCGTGGCGGCGCGTTTGTGGGGTGAGCCACACCCACCCCTCCCCATCCGGCATCCGGAATGCGCGATAGCCTGACCGGTGGATCTCTTGATACCAAGAGATCGATCATTTGTACGTCCGCACCCCAGGGCACCCAGGGCGAGGACGCCCACCGCCAGCTGTCATACGGAGAACGCCATGACCCGCACTCCCGTGAACGTCACCGTCACCGGCGCGGCCGGCCAGATCGGTTACGCCCTGCTCTTCCGCATCGCCTCCGGCCAGCTGCTCGGCGCGGACGTGCCGGTCCGGCTCCGCCTCCTGGAGATCACCCCGGCCCTCAAGGCCGCCGAGGGCACCGCGATGGAGCTCGACGACTGCGCCTTCCCGCTGCTCCAGGGCATCGACATCAGCGACGACCCGAACGTCGCCTTCGACGGCGCCAACGTGGCCCTGCTCGTCGGCGCCCGCCCCCGCACCAAGGGCATGGAGCGCGGTGACCTCCTGGAGGCCAACGGCGGCATCTTCAAGCCGCAGGGCAAGGCCATCAACGACAACGCCGCGGACGACATCAAGGTCCTGGTCGTCGGCAACCCGGCCAACACGAACGCGCTGATCGCGCAGGCCGCCGCCCCGGACGTACCGGCCGAGCGGTTCACCGCGATGACCCGCCTCGACCACAACCGCGCGCTGACCCAGCTCGCGAAGAAGACGGGCTCGACGGTCGCCGACATCAAGCGCCTGACCATCTGGGGCAACCACTCCGCCACCCAGTACCCCGACATCTTCCACGCCACGGTCGCCGGCAAGAACGCCGCCGAGGTCGTCAGCGACGAGAAGTGGCTGGCCGAGGAGTTCATCCCGACCGTCGCCAAGCGCGGCGCGGCCATCATCGAGGCCCGTGGCGCGTCCTCCGCCGCCTCGGCCGCCAACGCCGCCATCGACCACGTCCACACCTGGGTCAACGGCACCGCCGACGGCGACTGGACCTCCATGGGCATCCCCTCGGACGGCTCCTACGGCGTCCCGGAGGGCCTGATCTCCTCCTTCCCGGTCACCACCAGGGGCGGCAAGTACGAGATCGTCCAGGGCCTGGAGATCAGCGACTTCTCCCGCGCCCGCATCGACGCCTCGGTGCAGGAGCTGGCGGAGGAGCGCGACGCGGTCCGCGCCCTCGGCCTCATCTGAGCCGCCCCGCGCCCCACGGGCCCCGCTCCGGTTTCGTCCGGAGCGGGGCCCGTTCCCGTTCCGCCCCGGCCACCCCGTTCCGCCCCGGCCGCCGGGGCGCGGTGCCTACTCCATGCCCTTGCGACCGGGTGTCCAGAACGGCTTGGTGAGAACCGCCCGCCGGTCCCACCCCGCCTCCTGGACCAGCACTCCGCGCACCGCCTGCACGGCCCGCGCCTCCCCGGCGACGTACGCGATCCCGCCGGGCGCGGGGGCGAGCGCGCGTACCGCGTCCGGCAGCGAACTCTCGCCCCGCAGCACCCAGTCGAGGCTCTCCGCGTGCGCGAGGGGCAGCCGGTCGGCCGCCGTCCCCGTCTCCACGCAGCCGGAGACCGCCGCGTCCCCGGGCAGCGCCGCGAGCATCGCGCCGAAGGCGACCGAGGCCGTCTCGTCGCCGACGAAGACGTGGTGGGCGGCCTCGGGGCGCAGCGTGAACGTGCCCTCGGGCCGGCGCAGCCGCACCTGATCGCCCGGGCCGACGGTGCGGCCCCACCGGGCGCCGGGCCCGTCCCCGGAGTGGTCCAGTACGCACAGCTCGACGACGCCGGACGGGTCGTAGCGCCAGACCGAGTACGTGCGCAGGGTCAGGCCGGCGACCAGGACCCGCACCTGCCGGCCGGGGCGGACGTCGAGGCCGGCGAGCTGGTCGCCGTCGATGCGCAGCCTGCGCATGCGGGCGGTGATCGGCTCCGCCTCGGTGACGGTGCCGCGCAGGGTCATCAGATCGAGGACGGGGTTCAGGAGTGCAGGCATGGGTGGATCCTCAACGTGCCGTGGTGTATGGGGAGTTGGGGTCAGTCGCGGTGTGGACGCGATAGTACGCGTTCCGGGGCGGACGCGATAGTGCGCGTTCGGGCGCGGCCGCCGTAGCCCGCGACCACGAGCGCCGTCGCGGCCAGCACCAGCAGCGCGATCGTGCGCAGCGCCGGGCCCATGCCGGTGCCGAGGCCGGAGTGGGCGGACAGGACCGAGCCGGTGACCGCCACGCCGAGGGCCGCGCCGGTCTCGCGGGCCGTGGTGCCCAGGCCGGAACCGAGACCCGCCTGGTGGGGCGGGAGCGAGGTGACCACGCCGAGGGTGAGGGCGGGCATGGACAGGCCGGTGCCGGCGGAGATCACCAGGAGCCAGCAGACGTACGCCCAGTACGGGGTGGCCGCGTCGACCGTGGAGACGCCGAGCAGGCCGAGGCCGATCAGCGCGAGACCGGTGCCGACGACCGGGCGCGGGTGCCCCGACCAGCGGGCGGCGAGCTTCGGGACCAGCGCCATGCCGATCGCCAGCGGCATGATCGCGACGCCGGTGACGGCGGCGTCGTAGCCCTTCACGTCCTGCAGGTACTGCGAGTTGACGAAGAACAGCGAGAAGAGGCCGAAGAAGCCGACCGCGGTGCCGAGGGCCGCCGAGCGCAGCCGGGCGGAGGCGAAGACCCGGGGGTCGAAGAGGGGGCGGGGCGAGCGCAGGGCGTGACGGGCGAAGCCGGCGGTCAGCGCGCCGCCCGCCGCGAAGGAGCCGAGGACGGGCGCCGACGTCCAGCCGTACGTCCGGCCCTCGATGATGCCGAACAGGACCGCGACCAGGCCCGCCGTGAGGAGCAGGGTGCCGAGCGGGTCGAGGTTGCTGCTCGGGGAGCGCTCGGTGCGCGGGGTGGTGACGGCGACGGCGAGGGCGAGAAGGGCCGCCAGCGGCACCATCGCGGCGAACAGGGCCCGCCAGGACAGGAACTGGCCGACCAGGCCGCCGCCGAGGTTGCCGGCCGCGCCGCCCAGGCCGATCGCCAGGGTCCAGGAGGCGAGGGCGCGGGCGCGGTGCTCGGGGGCGGCCAGCTGGACCAGGATCGACAGGGTGGCCGGGGTGATCAGGGCCGCCCCGGCGCCGGACAGGCCCCGGCCCGCGATCAGCACGGCGGGGTCCGGCGCGAGCGCGCTGGTGGCCGCGCCCGCCGCGAACAGGGCGAGCCCGGCCAGCAGCGCGCCCTTGCGGCCGTGGTGGTCGCCGACGGCGCCGGCCGGGATGAGCAGACCGGCGAAGGCGATGACATACGCGTCGACCGTCCACAGGATCTCGCTGTGCGAGGGGTGCAGGGACGACGAACCCAGTTGCGGTATCAGGAGATTGACGGCCGCGACCATGCTCTGCGCGACCAGGACGCAGGCGCACAGGGCGAACAGGGTGGGGCGTTTCAGGGCGTGCGAGGACACGGCTCCTCCCGGGAGCTGGTGGTTGGTGGGGGCTGCCCCGCCACCGTAGGCTCGACCCTGACCTGCTTTCCAGTGCAACCTTCGCAAGGAGCAATTGCGTATGACGCAATCCGCCGACTCCGGCAGCATCGACCTGAATCTGCTGGTCGCGCTGGACGTGCTCCTGGAGGAGCAGAGCGTCCAGGGAGCGGCCCGGCGGCTGCATCTGTCCGAACCGGCGATGAGCCGCACCCTCGGCCGGATCCGCAAGGCACTCGGCGACCCGGTGCTGGTGCGCGCCGGGCGGGCGATGGTCCCCACCCCGCGCGCGCTGGCCGTGCGGGCCGAGGTGAGCGCGGTGGTGGAGCGGGCGCGGGCGGTCTTCGCGCCCGGCCGGGACGCCGACCTGCGGAGCGTCGAGCGGACGTTCACGATCATCGGTCACGACGCGATCGCCGGCCCGCTCGGCGCGCCCCTGTTCGCGCAGGCCGCCGAGGAGGCGCCGGGCATCCGCGTCCGCTTCCTCGCCGAGAGCCACGTCGACGCGCCGTTCCTGCGCCAGGGCACCGCCGACCTGGAGATCGGGGTGATCGACACCTCCGCGCCCGAGGTGCACACGGAGTACCTGAACGAGGACCGCATGCTCGGGGTCGTACGCCCCGGGCACCCGCTCCTCGACGGGGAGCTGACACCCGAGCGGTTCGCGGCCGGGGGCGGCCACCTGCTCGTCTCGCGGCGCGGCAAACTGCACGGCCCGGTGGACGACGCCCTCGCCGAACTCGGCCTGTCCCGAAGGGTGGTGGGCAGCGTCGGCACCTTCCCGGCCTCGCTCTTCGTGCTCCGCGACTCCGACCTGATCGGCCTGATCAGCTCCTGGACCGTCCCGATGGCCACCGCGCTCGGCCTGGTCACCTTCCGGGTGCCGCTCGAACTCCCGCCGCTGCGCCTCGGCCTCGCCTGGCACCCCCGCCACGACGCCGACCCGGCCCACGCCTGGCTGCGCCGCTGCGTACGGGAGCTGATGACCGGCGGCGCGGCCGCCGGGTAACCGGACCGGGTGGCCGGACCGGGTGGCCGGACCGGCGGCGGTCACCGCGAATTCCAGATCGCGAATTCCGTATCCCCGGTCACGGCCCTCCCCCTATGCTGATGGACTGTCAACTTGACGTTCCACAAAGCACTTCACACGCATCGGGGGATGGCGTGAGCACTGCTTACGTGCCGCAGCAACCACAACCGGGGCCGCCGCCCGGCGGGCCGCCGCCCGCGCTGCCGCCCACACCGCCGTACGCCAGCGAGGCGACCCGGCTGCTGTGCGCGGGCACCTACCTGGATTCCGGTTACCGGGACCGGGTCATCGGGGAACTCCTCCTCAACGAACAGCGGATCGCCGCGCCCTCGCTCGGCTTCGACGCCGCCCGCGTCCTCGCCCACGCCCTGCGCGCCCGCCGCCAGGAACTGCTCTGGGCGGCGGCCATCCTCGGCCTCTGGGTGGTGGGCCTGCCGCTGAGCGGCGGACTGCTCGCCCTCTTCCTGGCGCCCGGCATCGCGCTCGCCGTCGCCCCCTGGATCAGGGGCCGCGCCGCGCAGCCCCCGCTGTACCGGGTGGCCGTCGCGTTCATGGTCCGCTGGTGGGGCCGGTCCTTCTACGCCGTCGCCCTCTTCGCCACCCTCGTCATCGCGTTCGGCGGCGGCTCGGACGACAGCCCGTCCTACGACTCCTCGTACTCCTACGGCTCCGGCTCCTACGGCTCCGACTCCACCGGCTGGACCGACCTGGTCGCCCCCGGCACCGGCGACATCGGCGGGCTGGGCACGGCCTGGCACGCCTGGCTCACGCTCGCCGTGTTCGCCGGCATCGCCCTGTGCGCGCACGCCCAGCGCACCCAGTTCAGCCGGGCACTGGCCGGGGAACTCTCCCCGCAGCGCTTCCCGGACGCGGCGAACGACCCCGCGGAGAAGGCCGAGAGCCCGCGCTTCCAGCGGCTCAAGCACCGCATCCGGATCGAGCAGCACGCCCCGCTGATCATGTACAACGAGGCCGACCCGTTCTGCGGCGCCGGAGCGGGCTACGACACCTGGGTGCTCGCCGTCGAACTGAGGCCGGACGAGCTGAAGAAGGAGCAGCGGCCGATCGGCAACCGCGCCGTCCTGGAGAAGATCCGCCCGCTGCTCGAACAGCTGCGGGTGCCCGCCGAGTACGCGGGACCCGGGGCGCGCGACCGGCTGCGCCGGCTGGAGATCGACGAGTGCGTGTTCCTGCCCGTGGAGGGACTGCCCGCCCGGGACCAGGCGCCGTACCTCCCGCAGGCCTTCGAGGAGCACCGGGCGCGGGCCGTCGAGGAGGGCGGGGAGAAGCGCCGGCACTTCCTGCGCATCCGCGTCGGCGGCTGGGAGGAGGAGGTGGTCGTCACGGTGTTCGTGCGCGTCCACACCCAGGGCCGGATGCTGGTCCTGGAGGTCGCCCCGCACGTGCTGACCCCGGTCCGCCAGGACTTCAAGGACGCCGACCGCGCCGCCCACCGCTTCCGGCACAACAACTGGCTCGGCAAGGCGGCCGCCGCGATCGTCCTGGTGCCCGGTTCGGTGGGCCGCTCACTCGCCCAGCTCGGGCGGGGCGCGGTGCACGTGTGGCGGCTGCTGACCGGCGGCCACGCGGGCGCGCTGCCCGAGGGACCCGCGCTGTCCGTGCGCGAGCTGGGCTCGATGGACGTCGGCTCCCGGTTCCAGGAGATGGACGTCGTCCGCTACCTGCGCAGCGTCCAGGACCGGGTGGCGAACGGCGTCCGGGCCGCGCTCGCCGAAGCCGGTTACGAGACCGGCGAGTTCGTCCAGAAGACCGTCAACAACAGCTTCAACGTGAGCGTCGACCGGATCGAGGGATCCACGGTCGCCTTCGGCAGCCACGCCGGCGCGACCAGTTTCACGACGCAGAAGGGGGCCGACAGCAATGGCAAGTGACGAGCCGCGGGTCAGTCTGGGCAACGTCTCCGGGAGCACGTTCGCCATCGGCAGCCACGCGCATGCCGAGAGCCACCACCACGGCGCCTCCGGCTCCCAGGCCGACGAGGAACTTCTCCTCGCGATACGGGAGTTGCGGGCCGACCTGGAGCGGGTGCGGGGCACCGAGCAGACCGCCGCGCTGAACTCGGCGCTCGCCGACGCCGAGGACGAGATCACCCGCACGGGGCAGGCGGGCCCCACCCGCCGGGAACGCCTGCGCGAGCTCCTCGCCGACTCCCAGGCCCTGCTGAGCGTCCTCGCCTCCGCGGGCGCCCTGGCCGGCGTGCTGGGGATGTGAGAGGCGGCCGATGAGCGACGGGGGAACCAGCCACTGGAACGAAGCCACCCAACGCTGGGAAACAGCCACCCACCCCACGACCCCACCCCCGACACCCCCACCGGGCGGGCCCGCGGGCGCGAGCGCGGGTGCGGGCACGGAGCCGGCTTTCGGGTCCGGTCCGGCGTCGGCCGGGGGGCCGGTGTCGCCCGCGGTCCCCGCCCCGGCGTGGCCCCCGGTCGCCGGCCCGGCGCCGGAGGGCGCCCCGGCGTGGCCCCCGGTGGCGGGTTCGGGTTCGGACGGCGGGCCGTCGGTCTCCGGCTCCGGGGTGGTGTGGCCTCCGGTCTCGGGGGCCGAGGCGGTGGCGGCCGCTTCGGACGGGGAGTGGTGGGCCGGTGGGCCGCCGGAGTACGTGGCGCCGTCGGGGGGACGGGGACGGGGGCGGCGGCGGTGGGGGGTGTGGTCCGTCGTCGGTGCGGTGGTGGTCGTCGGGGTGGTCGTGGGGCTGGTGCTGGGCCCGGGGAGGGGGGACGGGGGGAAGGCCGGCGCCGCTGCCGCCCCCGGGAGCGTGACGCCGTCCGAGGGGCGTACGGAGGCGTCCGCGTCGCCGACCGGGAGCGCCTCGCCGTCGCCCTCGGTCGGCGCGCCTCCCCCGGGATACCGGCTGCGCCAGGACACCGAGGGGTTCCGGATCGCCGTTCCCGAGGGGTGGACCCGGTCGCAGGTCGACTCGTCGTACGGGATGGCCGTCGTCAACTACCGCAGTGCGGACGGCGAGCACCGGGTGCAGGTCTACCAGGTCGCGGAGGAGTCCCCGAAGGCCTCCTTCGAGCTGTACCTCTCCGACCGGACCCCCAAGCCGGACGGCTTCCAGGAGCTCGGCCTGACCGACCTCGACGACGGCACCTTCACCGGTTCCCGCCTGGAGTACCTCGCCGACCGGCTCAGCGGCGAGCCCGACATCGGCACCTGGCACGTCCTCGACGAACGCTTCGTCGCGCCGGACGGCAACATCTACGCCGTCGCCTCCTACGGCCCCGACGCCGACGGCCGGGACGACGAACTGGCGTACCTCACGACCGCCGTGGACTGGTTCTGCCCGCCGGACACGGTCTGCGACGCGGATTCCTCCGTGAACTGACCGCAGAGGGACAGTCACACCTTCCAGTCACATCTTCGCGTATTTAATTTCAGCGCGCATTGAATGTAATTGCCTGCATATTCATCCTTCCCGGCATGACCTCGGATTCCCCGGGTTCCGTCACGTACGGCATTCGTTAGCTCTCCGTGACGCGATTGGACTGCTACGCGGGGGAAGGGGCTGACCGTGGACGGCTTCCAGAACGATGCCGGTCTCTACGACCACACCTGGGGCGTCCCGCAACCGGACGCCCCGCCGAACGACTGGGACCCGGTCGAGGAACTGGCCCAGATGCTGGCCGCACCGGCCGCCATGAGCCCGCCCGCCGTCCCGGTGCGCGTACCGGCCCCGCGCGGAAGCAGCCGCCGGCGGCCCCGCCACGAACCCCATCTGCTCGACGGCGGCCGGCGCGTCACGCACATCACCTTCCTGATCGCGGCGGTGTCCCTGTGCGCGGTGTGCATGCTGACCTGGTCCGTGTGTTATTCGTACGGCCAACTCCGCGGAATCGCCTCCGCGGTGCTCCCCGGGGCACTGGCGCGGTACTGGCCCCTGACGGTGTACGGGCCATGGTTCGTGGCGGCGCTCTCCGTGGTCCGGGCCACCGCGCAACGCCGGAGCGCGCGGCGTTCCTGGTGCGTCGTCCTGGCCGCCTCCCTGACGGCCGTGGCCCTGTGCGTCAGCCACTCGTCCCATGCGCTGCTCTCGCTGGTGATCTTCGGGATCCCCCCGGTCACCGCCCTGGTGTGCTTCTGGGAACTCGTCGGCCAGATCTCCAGCCGGGGCCGGCGGCCCCGGCACGCCACCGGTGCCGATCCACGGAGCCCGAAGCCGCAGACCTGAGCCCCTGCACCTGAGCCCCTGCACCTGAGCCCCAGACCTGAGCCCCTGGACCCGAGCCCCTGGACCAGGGTCTCCAGACCCGAGCCCTGGACCCGAGCCCTAGACCAGGGCCTCCTGGACCGACCGCAGCGCGAGGCGCAGCAGTCCCGGGCCGAACGTGACGCGTGTGGCCCCGAGTTCGCCGAGGGCGGCGGGCGAGGGGCCCGTGCCGTCCGCGCGGGCGTACATGTTCAGCGGGCCCTCGACGCCGGCCCGCAGCAGGGGCAGCACGGCGGGCGGGGCGCCGATCGGGTAGACGCAGTCCGCGCCCGCCGCCACGTACAACGCGGCCCGCTCGACGGCCCGTTCGGGATCGGTGACCCCGCGCTCGAAGGTGTCGACCCGGGCGTTCACGAACAGCAGGTCACCGGCGGCCGAACGCACCTCGGCCAGCCATTCGGCGTGCTCGTGCGGGTCCTTGAGGACGCCCCCGGCGGAGTCCTCCAGGTTGCAGCCCACCGCCCCCGCCGCCAGCAGCCGCTCGACCAGTTCCTTCGGAGCCAGCCCGTACCCGTCCTCCACGTCCGCCGACACCGGTACGTCCACGGCCCGGGTGATCCGCGCCACGGCCGCGAACATCTCGTCCGCCGGGGTCGCCCCGTCCGGGTACCCGAGCGAGGCCGCGATCCCGGCGCTGGGCGTCGCCAGCGCCGGGAAACCGGCCGCCACCAGGGCGCGGGCGCTCGCCGCGTCCCAGGGACCGGGCAGGACCAGCGGGTCGCCCGGCGGACGCCCGTGGTGCAGCGCCCGGAAGACGTCGGCCTTGCTCATCCGTGCTGTCCGGGCGTGTAGTGACCGGGCACCATCCGGGTCGTCACGGCGAACCGGTTCCAGGAGTTGATCACGATGATCGAGGCGATCAGCTGGGTCAGCTGCGCCTCGTCGAAGTGCTTCGCGGCCCGCTCGTACACCTCGTCCGGCACGAAACCGTCGGTCAGCACGGTGACCGCCTCGGTCAGCTCGATCGCGGCGAGCTCCTGCTCGGTGTAGAAGTGCTTCGACTCCTCCCAGGCGCCGAGCTGGACGATGCGCTGGACGGTCTCGCCCGCCGCGAGCGCGTCCTTGGTGTGCATGTCCAGGCAGTACGCGCAGTGGTTGAGCTGCGAGGCGCGGATCTTCACCAGCTCGAACAGCTTGGCGTCCAGGCCCTTACGGGCGGCCCCGTCCAGCCGGACCATCGCCTTGTAGACCTCGGGCGCGTGTTCGGTCCAGGCGAGGCGTGGGGTGTGCTCGGGGACGTACCCGGCGTTCTCCTGAGTGCTCATACCGTCGACACTAGGCGCCAGGCAGCCCAGAGGTATGGTCCATTTTCATGCAGAGAACATGGGCCACTCGATCGGCTCTGGGGATCGACCTGCACCTGGAACCGGCCGGTCCCGGGCTGCGCCGGGGCCTGACCGACGCCCTGCGCGAGGCCGTCCGCAGCGGCCGGCTGGTGCCGGGGACCCGGCTGCCCTCCTCCCGCTCCCTCGCCGTCGACCTCGGCATCGCCCGCAACACGGTCGCCGACGCCTACGCCGACCTGGTCGCCGAGGGCTGGCTCACCGCCCGGCAGGGCTCGGGCACCCGCGTGGCGGACGGCGTGCCCGCCCTGCCGCCGGACCCGCGCGGCCCGGCCGCGGCGGCCGGTACGACCGCCCGGCAGCCCGCCTACGACCTGCGGGCCGGCTTCCCCGACGTCTCCGCCTTCCCGCGCACCGAGTGGCTCAGGGCCGCCCGGCGCGCCCTCACCGCCGCCCCGTCCGACGCCTTCGGCTACGGCGACCCGCGCGGCCGGATCGAACTGCGCACCGCCCTCGCCTCCTATCTCGCCCGCGCCCGGGGCGTGCGCGCCGACCCCGAACGCATCGTGATCTGCGCCGGGTTCTCGCACGGCCTCGCCCTGCTCGGCCGGACGCTGCGGGAGCGCGGGGCCGGGTCGGTCGCGGTGGAGTCGTACGGCCTGGACGAGCACTGGCAGCTGCTGACGGCGGCCGGGCTCAGCCAGGTCCCGCTGCCCTTCGACGAACTCGGCACGGACACCCGGCAGTTGGCGGCCGGCCCGGCCGCGGTCCTGCTCACCCCCTCGCACCAGTTCCCGATGGGCGTACCGCTGCACCACGACCGGCGGGCGGCCGTCGTGGACTGGGCGCGCCGCACCGGCGGCCTGGTCCTGGAGGACGACTACGACGGCGAGTTCCGCTACGACCGCCGGCCCGTCGGCGCGCTCCAGGGCCTCGCCCCCGACGAGGTGGTCTACCTCGGCACCGCCAGCAAGTCCCTCGCCCCCGGGCTGCGGCTGGCCTGGATGGTGCTGCCGCCGGGCGTGGCGCGGGAGGTCGTCGCGGCCAAGGGCGGGGTGGACACCTGCGGGGCGCCGGACCAGCTGACGCTCGCCGAGTTCATCACCTCCGGCGCCTACGACCGTCATGTCCGCGCCGCCCGCTCCCGCTACCGCGGCCGCCGGGACGCGCTGGTCGCGGCCCTCGCCGAGCGCGCCCCCGCGGTCCGGGTCACCGGCATCGCGGCGGGCCTGCACATCGTGCTGCGGCTCCCGCCGGGCAGCCGGCGCCGGGTGGTCCGGGCGGCCGCCGAACGGGGCCTGGCCGTCGAGGGGCTCGTCCCGCGCCACCGCCACCCCGGGGCCGCCGTCGAGGTCCCGGACGCCCTCGTCCTCGGCTACGGCACCCCCGCCGACCACGCCTGGTCGGGAGCGCTGGACACCCTCTGCACAGTTCTGTCGGACCCGGCCGTCACCGGCCCACCGTGAACTCCCCGGCGCCGGGCCGCCCCTGATGATTGCCGGGGGCCGGGGGCCGGGGGCCGGGGGCCGGGGGCCGGGGGTCTGCTCTTCACCCCGTCGGTCGGTGCGAGGCGCTTTCCGGTGCGGGCTGCTCCGTGTCCGGGGCCTCGCCGAAGCGGGCCAGGGCCAGTGCGCCCGCCACGGCCACCGTGAAGCCGAGCACGGCCAGCCAGGCCAGCCCCTCCCGGGTGCGGTCGCCGAGCCAGACGACCCCGACCGCGGCCGGCCCGATCGTCTCCCCGATGACCATCCCGGCCGTCGCCGTGGTCACCGAGCCGCGTTGCAGCGCGGAGGTCAGCAGCATGAAGGCGCCGCCCCCGCCGACCAGCAGGGCGTAGGCCGCCGGATCGGTCAGCAGCCCGGCCGGCCGCAGGGTGTCGATCAGCCGCACCGACACCTCCACCACCCCGAACCCGAACCCCGCCCCGAGGCCCAGCACCAGCGCCCGCCACCGCCCCGACAGCCGCCCGCCGCCCAGGCCCAGCAGCAGCACCCCGACGCCGATCCCGAGCATCGCCCACTCCAGTGCCGCGGTCCCGGCCCGCCCGCCCTCCGGCCCCGCGGCCAGCCCCAGCATCGCGAGCCCGGCGCACACCACCCCCACCGCGCCCCACTCCGTCCCGCTCAGCCGCACCCGCAGCAGCCGCGCCGCGACCACCGCGGTCACCGCGAGGGAGGAGGCCAGCGCCGCGCTCACGGCGTAGATGGGGATCGACCGCAGCGCCAGGATCTGGAAGACGAACCCCAGCCCGTCCAGCCCGAGTCCGACGACGTACCGCCACTGCCGCACGGCCCGCAGCAGCAGCGCCGCCTCCCCGCCCGCGCCGTCACCGGCCGCCCGCGCGGCCATCGCCTGGAGGACCGTCGCCGTACCGAAGCAGACCGCGGCCGCGAGGGCGCACACCATTCCGAAGAGCACGAGAGGACTGTAGGGGCTGCGGGGGAGGGGAGCGGGTCCCAGGGGCGCCCCCGGCAGGCCCGGGGGTGGCCGAAACCGCTCGTCTAAGCTGTCGTCGAACACACGACACGGGGGAGTACGAGCATGGCTGACGCACGCCGTCGACTGCGGTCCGGCACGGTCGTCCTCGGCGGTATGGGCCTCCTGGCCGCCGCCCTCAGCGCCTGCTCCTCCGACCCCGACAAGCGCTGCGTGGACCGCGACAGCTACCGCGCGGCCAAGGGCTACCAGGTCGTCTCCGACACGAACTGCAAGACCGTAAAGGCCTCCGTCGACGGCGCCTACTACTACGGCGGCAAGAAGAAGGGCGGCTGGGTCAAGGGCGGTTCCTTCACCCGGCCGAGCAGCGGTTCGGGCGGTTCGTCGGGCGGCGGCCACAGCGTCCACCGGGGCGGCTTCGGCAGCGGCCACGGCAGCTCCGGCGGTTGACCGGTCCATGCGGCGCCGTACGACCGAACCCCGCCCCGGCTGGCAGCGGACCGTCGAGGAGCAGGGCCTGATCTACCCCCTCACCCGCCATCCCGACGGCACCCTGCGCCCGTACTGGGACGAGAGCGCGTACTACGTCCTCACCCTGGACGAGGTGGAGGCGCTGGAGGAGACCGTCGAGGAGCTGCACGCGATGTGCCTGGCGGCGGCGGACCACATCGTGGCCCGCGACCGCTTCGCCGACCTCGGCATCACCGACCCGCGGGTCGTGTCCGCGGTGACCGAGGCCTGGCACCGCCGCTCCGAACTCCCCTCCCTCTACGGCCGCTTCGACCTGCGCCACGACGGCACGGGCCCCGCGAAACTCCTGGAGTACAACGCCGACACCCCCACCTCCCTGGTGGAGGCCGCGTCGGCGCAGTGGTTCTGGATGGAGGACCGCTTCCCCGGCGCCGACCAGTGGAACAGCCTGCACGAACGCCTGGTCGGGGCCTGGCGGAGCCAGTCCCGGCTGCTCCCGCCCGGCACCCCGCTGCACTTCGCCCACTCCGCCGCCGACGAACTCGGCGAGGACCTGATGACGGTCGCCTACCTCAAGGAGACCGCCGAGCAGGCCGGTCTGGACACCGACTGGATCTCCATGGAGGAGATCGGCTGGGACACCCTCTCCGGCCGCTTCGTCGACAACCGGCTCCGCTTCATCCGCGCCTGCTTCAAGCTCTACCCCTGGGAGTGGCTCACCACCGACGCCTTCGCCGAGCACGCCCTCGCCACCCTGGACAACGGCGGCGGCACCGGCACCACGATGTGGATCGAGCCGGCCTGGAAGATGCTGCTCAGCAACAAGGCGCTGCTGGCGGTCCTGTGGGAGCTGTACCCGGGCCACCCGAACCTGCTCGCGGCGTACCTGGACGGCCCGAGAGAGCTGTCCCGCACGGCGGGCTACGTCAGCAAGCCCCTGCTGGGCCGCGAGGGCGCGGGCGTACTGGTGCACGAGGCGGGACACGCCCCGGTCGTACGCGAAGAGCCCTGCTGCTACCAGGAACTGGCCCCCCTGCCGACCTTCGACGGCAACCACACGGTGCTCGGCGCCTGGGTGGTCGGCGACGAGCCCGCGGGCCTCGGCATCCGCGAGTCCGAGGACCTGGTGACCGACGACTACGCCCGCTTCCTGCCCCACGTGATCCTGTAGCGCGGGGCCCCGTCGACCGGAAGCCGGTCGTTCAGCGCAGGTGGCCGACGAACGCGGTCCACGCGCTGGGGGAGAAGGTGAGTGCGGGGCCGGCGGGGCGCTTGCTGTCGCGGACGGGTATCAGGGAGGGGCAGTTGTCGGCGACTTCGACGCAGTCGCCCTGTCCGCCGCTGTGGCTGCTCGTCCGCCACACTGCTTCCGGCACACTCGGCGATATGGCGGGCTCATGGCTCATGGCTGATACTCCTTGGCGACACGTCGGATCAGCGTGAGCGATTCCGCTGGTGGCAGTGCTCTGGTCCGTGCATCGTCGAAGAGCGCACGATAGTGAGCGACTTGAGGCTCCTGCTCTATCCACATGTTGCCGGTCGGTGTCTCTGTCAGGACGAGGTCGAGCGATGCCATTTGCGGAAAGCTCAGCAGCAGGTACGGCCCGAACATACCTGAGTGCGCTCCGTGAGAGAACGGCAGCACCTGAACGGTGACGTTGGACCGCTCGGCCATGCGTGCCAAGTGCTCGAGCTGGTCGCGCATCACATCCGGCCCTCCGACCTGCTGATGCAGAACACCTTCGGCCACTACGGCCCACAGCTCCAAGGGGTCTTCGCCTGTGAGCCGTTCCTGACGGGCCAGCCGCACCCGAACAAACTGGTCGATCTCCTCGGGCGTCTGCCAGGTGCGCGAGGCGACCGTCACCGCACGTCCGTACTCCGCGGTCTGCAAAAGCCCAGGTACCAACTGGACTTGGTACGTCCGAATGCTGTCGCAGATGGCCTCCATCTCGATCTGGTCGCGATAAGCCTCGCCGAGCACCGATTCGTATCCGTGCCACCAGCCCTGGCGGCGTCGGCGGTTGGCCGCTCGTGTGAGGACGGTGAGGCGTTCATGCGTTTCGGGGTCGGTGATCCCGTAGGCGTGAAGCAGCGCGACCACGTCCGGAGTTCGCACCAGGACGCGGCCGTTCTCCATGCGGCTGATCTTGCCCTTGGTGCAGTCAAGCGCGTCGGCGGCCTCGGTGGTGGACATGCCCGTGGCTTCTCGGTACCTGCGCAGTTCGTCGCCAAGCTGTCGCCCCAGAACGGTGGAGGGCCGGTCGGTGGTGCCGCGCGTAGTCATGAACCCTCTTTTAGCAGAGACACGTCCTCTTGTTCTCTGCCCTAACTCGGAAGGATGAAAAAGAAATCGAATGACTCTGTCAACGTTGCGAGTTGATTCCTTGGCTGGCCATTCTGGCGAGGCACGTAGCTGCAACTGGAATTGTGCTGCGGGGACTTCGTCACTGTTGCCGAGCCCTTGAGGGTCGCCATGGCTGGACGGGCCAATACACACACCCACGAGATCACCTGCCGATTCCCTCGGAGTCACGCCAGCGTCCCTCGGGCGCGCGCCCTGCTGCACGCCGTGCTCGGCGACTGGGGCGTTGGGCAAGACACCCTGGAAAACGCCGAGTTGGTGCTCTCCGAGCTCGTGACCAACGCGCTCCGCGTGCCCGTGCCGAGTGGCCGGCAGGTGGGCGTCCGGATTCTGCGCGTGCCGGTGGACGGGCTGTTGCGGCTGGAGGTCAGTGACGCGGGTCCCGGTATGCCCGAGGTGCGCGTGCCCGGTGACGAGGAGACGGGCGGGCGCGGGCTGCTGCTGGTGGAGGCGGTGGCTGACCGATGGGGCGTCGAGGAGCGCGCGGGCGGGATCGGGAAGACGGTGTGGGCCGAGCTGAAGGCCGCGGACATCGTGGCCGAGCCTGCCGGGAGAGAGGTCGCGGCGGCTGTCGTGCGTCCCGGGCATCACGTGCGGGTGCGGGTGCGGGGCGAGTGGCGTGGTGTCCGTACGATGCGCGCCGAGCCCGACGCAGCGGGTGGTCCCACCGTCGTGCTCGGCCTGGACGAGGGCCCGGCGTTGCGGGTGCCCGCCGCGGAGCCACTGGTCGTACGGGACGGCGGCCCGCTGGGATCACCAGGTACGGTCACTCGGTTCGGTGATCGCTGAGATCCCTGCCCCCGATCCCCCGCCGTACAGTGCGAACCATGTCGCGTGAGCGTGCAGACACTCCCCGTGGGGGCTTCGGCCAGGCAACGAAAGAGGTGGCACCTTGAGCACCCCGGCTCATCACCCGATTCCCGTCCGCCGTGGGCACCTGCGCGAAGCCGCCGAGAGCATCGAGCAGGCCACCGGCATGAAGGTTGAGATCATCGGAGGAACGCTCGTGATGTCGCCCAGCCCGAGCGGCAGGCGCGCCGGGATCGTCATCGACCTGCGCGATGCCGTCCGCCCCGGCCTTTCGGCTTCGTACGAGGCGTTCGAGAACGTGTCCGTTCCGATGCCTGATGATCCGGACGACTACGCGACCCCGGACCTGACCATCGGCCCCCGTGCGTTCAAGGACGACGACGGGTGGCTCCTCGACTCCGACGCGGTCGAACTGGCCGTAGAGGTCATCTCTCCGTCCGAGCGGCTCAAGGGCATCAACGAGAAGACCGCGTGGTACGCGGCCGCGGGCGTCGCCCGTCTCTTGCAGGTCGACCCGCGGACCGGCACGTGGTCGCTGTTCGGCCGGCCCGGGGAGGGCGAGTACCGGAGCGTCGTCCATGGCAACTACGGCGAAGAGGTGCCGTTGCCCGCCCACCTCGGTGGCGAGTTGTCCACGGCCGGACTCGGCCTGTACGGGACGCGGCCGGGACGCTGACCGCGGTGCCTCACCCGCTCAGCACCTCCCACAACTGCTCGACCCCCCACTCCAGGTCCTCCTCCTCCACCACCAGCGGCGGGGCGATCCGCACGGTCGTCCCGTGCGTGTCCTTCAGCAGCACCCCCCGCTCCATCAGCCGCTCCGAGACGGCCCGTCCCGACCCCACCGCCGGATCGACGTCCACCCCCGCCCACAGCCCCCGCCCCCGCACGGCCGTCACCCGTCCGCTCCCGGCGATCTCCGCAAGCCGCCGGTGCAGCACCTCGCCCAGCTCGGCCGCCCGCTCCTGGAACTCCCCGGTCCGCAGCATCGCGATCACCTCCAGGGCCACCGCGCAGGCCAGCGGGTTCCCGCCGAAGGTGGACCCGTGCTCGCCGGGCCGGAAGACCCCCAGCACCTCCGCGCTCGCGACGACCGCCGACACCGGCAGCACCCCGCCGCCCAGCGCCTTCCCGAGGACGTACACGTCCGGGACGACCCCCTCGTGCTCGCACGCGAAGGTCCGCCCGGTCCGCCCCAGCCCCGACTGGACCTCGTCGGCGACGAAGAGCACGTTCCGCTCCCGGGTCAGCTCCCGCACCGCCGGCAGGTAGCCGGCCGGCGGCACGATCACCCCCGACTCGCCCTGGATCGGCTCCAGCAGCACGGCGACCGTGTTCTCGGTCACCGCCGCCCGCATCGCCGTCAGGTCGCCGTACGGCACGATCTCGAACCCGGGCGTGTACGGCCCGAAGTCCGCCCGCGCCTCCGGGTCCGTCGAGAAACTGATCACGGTCGTCGTACGCCCGTGGAAGTTCCCGCCCGCGACGACCACCTTCGCCATCTCCGCCGGCACCCCCTTCACCCGGTACCCCCACTTCCGGGCGGTCTTCACCGCGGTCTCCACCGCCTCCACCCCGGTGTTCACGGGCAGCACCATCTCCATCCCGCACAGCTCGGCCAGCTCCGTGCAGAACGCGGCGAACCGGTCGTGGTGGAAGGCCCGGGACGTCAGCGTCACCCGTTCGAGCTGCGCCTTCGCCGCCGCGACCAGCCGGGGGTGGCCGTGCCCGAAGTTCAGCGCCGAGTACCCGGCGAGGAAGTCCAGGTAGCGGCGCCCCTCGACATCCGTCATCCACGCGCCGTCGGCCGTGGCGATCACCACCGGCAGCGGGTGGTAGTTGTGGGCGCCGTGCGCTTCGGCGGCGGCGACGAGGGCTTCCGTAGTGGTCACGACGACTCCAGAGAACGCGGCGAGATGCCCCCCTTTACTACCCTCTGCACCTGCCCGACTGGTGGACGCCACGACCCTCCGGCCCGGCGTGCCCGGTAATGTGACCAGCGGGCCGTGACTGGCGCGCTGGGATGGGACCGACCATCGGGGAGCGGCCCGCGTCGTGATCGAGTGCCGTGCGCCTGGGCCGCAACCGTGAACGCCGAACGCCACGTCCGGAGGTCCCGAATGACCGACAAGTCCGCGCCCCTGTCCACCGAGTCCACCGCCTACCGCGCCGCCCTCGACGTGATCCGCGCGGTCGAGCCGCGGGTCGCCGACGCGATCGGCCGGGAGGTCGCCGACCAGCGCGAGATGCTCAAGCTGATCGCCTCCGAGAACTACGCCTCCCCGGCGACCCTGCTCGCGATGGGCAACTGGTTCAGCGACAAGTACGCCGAGGGCACCATCGGCCGCCGCTTCTACGCCGGCTGCCGCAACGTCGACACCGTCGAGGGCCTCGCCGCCGAGCACGCCCGCGAGCTGTTCGGCGCCCGGCACGCCTACGTCCAGCCGCACTCCGGCATCGACGCCAACCTGGTCGCCTTCTGGGCCGTCCTCGCCGACCGCGTCGAGGTGCCCTTCCTGGCGAAGACCGGCGTCCGCCAGATCAACGACCTCTCCGAGGCCGACTGGGCCGAGCTACGGCAGGCCTTCGGCAACCAGCGGATGCTCGGCATGTCCCTGGACGCGGGCGGCCACCTCACCCACGGCTTCCGCCCGAACATCTCCGGCAAGATGTTCGACCAGCGCTCCTACGGCACCGACCCGGCCACCGGTCTGATCGACTACGACGCGCTGCGCGCCCAGGCCCGTGACTTCAAGCCGCTGATCATCGTCGCCGGCTACTCCGCGTACCCGCGGCTGGTGAACTTCCGGATCATGCGCGAGATCGCCGACGAGGTCGGCGCGACCCTCATGGTCGACATGGCGCACTTCGCCGGTCTGGTCGCCGGCAAGGTCCTGACCGGCGACTTCGACCCGGTCCCGCACGCCCAGATCGTGACCACGACCACCCACAAGTCGCTGCGCGGCCCGCGCGGCGGCATGGTCCTGTGCGACGACTCCCTCAAGGACCAGGTCGACCGCGGCTGCCCGATGGTCCTCGGCGGCCCGCTCCCGCACGTCATGGCCGCCAAGGCGGTCGCCCTGGCCGAGGCCCGGCAGCCCGCCTTCCAGGACTACGCCCAGCGCATCGTCGACAACGCGCGCGCGCTGGCCGAGGGCCTGATGCGCCGGGGCGCCACGCTGGTGACCGGCGGCACGGACAACCACCTCAACCTGATCGACGTCGAGTCGTCGTACGGCCTCACCGGCCGCCAGGCCGAGACGGCCCTGCTCGACTCCGGCATCGTCACCAACCGCAACGCGATCCCGGCCGACCCGAACGGCGCCTGGTACACCTCCGGCATCCGCATCGGCACCCCGGCGCTCACCACGCGCGGCCTCGGCACGGCCGAGATGGACGAGGTCGCGGGCCTGATCGACCGCGTCCTGGCCGCCACCGAGCCGGGCACGACCAAGTCCGGCGCCCCGTCGAAGGCCTCCCACGTCCTGGACGAGAAGGTCTCGACGGAGATCGCCCAGCGCGCGACGGACCTGGTGGCGGGCTTCCCGCTGTACCCGGAGATCGACCTCGGCTGAGCCGGCCTGCCTCCCGGGGCGCGGGGCCGCATCCGTGTGCGGCTCCGCCGCGGGGCGCGAACGGCCATCACCGGCCCGCAGTCCCCCGCGCCCCGGGACCGCCCTCCCACCGCCGGGCCATTCCCACCCTCACCCTCTGAGAGAATGGTGAGCATGGCCTCTGATCGACCCCGCGTGCTCTCCGGCATCCAGCCCACCGCCGGCTCGTTCCACCTGGGCAACTACCTCGGCGCGGTCCGCCAGTGGGTAGCCCTCCAGGAGTCCCACGACGCCTTCTACATGGTCGTCGACCTGCACGCGATCACGATCCCGCAGGACCCCGCGGACCTGCGCGCCAACACCCGCCTCGCCGCCGCCCAGCTGCTCGCCGCCGGCCTGGACCCGGACCGCTGCACCCTCTTCGTGCAGAGCCACGTCCCCGAGCACGCCCAGCTCGCCTGGGTCATGAACTGCCTCACCGGTTTCGGCGAGGCCGGCCGTATGACCCAGTTCAAGGACAAGGCGGCCAAGCAGGGCAGCGACCGCGCCTCCGTCGGCCTGTTCACGTACCCGATCCTCCAGGTCGCCGACATCCTGCTCTACCAGGCCCACGAGGTGCCCGTCGGCGAGGACCAGCGCCAGCACGTCGAGCTCACCCGTGACCTCGCCGAGCGCTTCAACGGCCGCTTCGGCGAGACCTTCACCATCCCGAAGCCGTACATCCTCAAGGAGACGGCGAAGATCTACGACCTCCAGGACCCGTCGATCAAGATGAGCAAGTCGGCGTCCACGCCGAAGGGCCTCATCAACCTGCTCGACGACCCGAAGGCCACGGCGAAGAAGGTCAAGAGCGCGGTCACCGACACGGACACGGTGATCCGCTACGACGCCGCCGGGAAGCCGGGTGTCTCGAACCTCCTCACCATCTACTCCACCCTCACCGGCAAGCCGGTCGCCGACCTGGAGCGGGAGTACGAGGGCAAGATGTACGGCGCCCTCAAGACGGACCTCGCCGAGATCATGGTCGAGTTCGTCACCCCGTTCCGCCAGCGCACCCAGCAGTACCTGGACGACTCCGAGACGCTCGACTCGATCCTGGCCAAGGGCGCGGAGAAGGCCCGCGCGGTCGCCGCGGAGACGCTGGCCCAGGCCTACGACAGGGTGGGCTTCCTGCCCGCGAAGCACTGAACGGCGCCGCGAGGCACCGAGCGGGGCGAAGCGCTGCACATCACTTCGGCCACGGCTGCCCGGGAGGCGGCCGTGGCCGTACAGTCGATAGCCGGACGCCCGGGTACGAACCCGACACGCGTCCGACCACCACGACCGACGGGAGATGACGTGGGGACCGTAACGATCGGCGTGTCGATCGCGGTCCCGGAGCCTCACGGCAGCCTGCTCCAGGAGCGGCGCGCGGGCTTCGGCGACGCCGCGGCCCATGGCATTCCGACCCATGTGACGCTGCTGCCGCCGACGGAGGTCGCCGACGGCTCGCTGGCCGCCGTCGAGGCCCACCTGGGCGAGGTCGCCGCGGTCGGCAGGCCCTTCCCGATGCGGCTGTGCGGTACCGGCACCTTCCGGCCGCTCTCGCCGGTCGTCTACGTCCGGGTGGTCCAGGGCGCGGACGACTGCGCCTGGCTCCAGCAGCGGGTGCGGGACGCCTCCGGTCCGCTCGACCGCGAGCTCCAGTTCCCGTACCACCCGCACGTCACCGTCGCCCACGGGATCGACGAGGCCGCGATGGACCGGGCCTTCGCCGAGCTGGCGGAGTTCGAGGCGGAGTGGTCCTGCATGGGGTTCGCGTTGTACGAGCAGGGCCCGGACGGGGTGTGGCGCAAGCTGCGCGACTACGCCTTCGGGGGCTCCGTCGTGCCTCCTCAGGTGGGGCACGCGGAGCGGGGGAGCATCGCGAGCCGGTAGCCGGCCGGCCGGGATCAGACCGGCAGTCTCCGGAAGACGCTCCGCGGCGCGTGCCGCAGGGCCGACATCACCACCCTGAGCGCCCCCGGCACCCACACCACCTCCGAGCGCCTGCGCAGGCCCAGCTCGATCGCCGTCGCCACCGCCTCCGGGGTCGTGGCCAGGGGCGCCTCCTCCAGGCCCGCCGTCATCCTGGACCGCACGAACCCCGGTCGTACGACCATCACGTGCACGCCCGTCCCGTGCAGCGCGTCGCCGAGGCCCTGCGCGAACGCGTCCAGGCCCGCCTTGCTGGAGCCGTAGATGAAGTTGGAGCGGCGGGCGCGCTCGCCGGCGACGGACGACAGGACCACCAGGGAGCCGTGGCCCTGCGTCTGGAGGGCCCGCGCGCTGACGAGGCCCGCCGAGACCGCGCCGGTGTAGTTGGTCTGGGCGACCCGCACGGCGTTCACCGGTTCGCGCTCGTCGGTCGCCTGGTCGCCGAGGATGCCGAAGGCCAGCAGGACCACGTCGACGTCGCCGTTGGCGAAGACCTTGCCGAGGGCGGTCTCGTGGGACTCGGGGTCGAGCGCGTCGAAGGGGACGGTGTGGACGTCGGGGCCGAGGGCGCGCAGCTGTTCGGCGGCCTGTTCGAGCCCGGGGGAGGGGCGGCCCGCCAGCCAGACCGTGCGGGTGCGGCGGGCGATCAGCCGGCGCGCGGTGGCCAGCGCGATCTCGGACGTACCGCCGAGGACGAGCAGGGACTGGGGCATTCCGAAGGCGTCCTTCACTGCGACTCCTGAGTGCTGGGGCTGGGGCCGGGGCCCTAGAGACCGAGACGGCGGGACAGGTCGGAGACGAAGACTCCACGTGGGTCCAACTCCGCTCGCAGGGAGCGGAATTCGGAGAGCCGTGGGTACATCGCGGCGAGGAGTTCGGGGCGCATCCGGGCGTCCTTGGCGAGGTAGACGCGGCCGCCGGCGGCGGCGACCTCCTCGTCCAGTCCGTCGAGGAGCGCGGCGAGGCCGGGCAGGGCGGCCGGGATGTCCAGGGCGAGGGTCCAGCCGGGCGCGGGGAAGGAGAGCCAGCCGGGGTCGGCGTCGCCGAAGCGCTTGAGGACGGCGAGGAAGGACGGACAGCGGTGCTCCGAGATCCGGGTCACGATCCGGCGCAGGGCGTCCTCCTGGCCGTACCCGACGACGAACTGGTACTGGACGAAGCCGGCCCGGCCGTAGACGCGGTTCCAGTGCGGGACCCCGTCCAGGGGGTGGAAGAAGGCGGAGAGCCGCTGGAGCCGGCCGGTACGCGCGCGGGGTGCCTTGCGGTACCAGAGCTCGTTGAAGAGGCCGACCGTGGTGCGGCCGAGGAGGCCGCCGGGGAGGAAGGCGGGGGCGGGCGGGAGCTCGCGGGGACGGAAGGCGAGGGGCGCCCGCCCGGCGCGGGTGCCCTCGCCGAGCGCCTCCAGGGGGGCGTGGTCGCCCCGGGTGAGCACCGCGCGCCCGGTCGCCGCCCCGCGCGCGAGCAGGTCGATCCAGGCGACCGAGTAGCGGTAGCGGTGGTCGGTCGCGGTGAGGCGGGCCATCAGGTCGTCGAGGTCGTCGGCGCGCTCGGTGTCGACGGACATGTACGAGGTCTCGACCGGGAGGAGGCTCAGGGTCGCCGTGAGGATCACTCCGGTCAGCCCCATGCCGCCCGCCGTCGCGTCGAACAGCGGGGTGCCGCGGCTCACCGTGCGGACACGGCCGTCGGCGGTGAGGAGTTCGAAGGACAGCACATGCCGGGAGAAGGACCCCGAGACATGGTGGTTCTTGCCGTGGATGTCGGCGCCGATCGCGCCGCCCACCGTCACCTGGCGGGTCCCCGGGGTCACCGGGACGAACCAGCCGAGCGGCAGCAGCACCTCCATCAGGCGGTGCAGCGAGATCCCCGCGTCGCACAGCACGGTGCCGCCGTCGGCGTCGACGGCGTGGACCCGGTCGAGGCCCGTCATGTCGAGCACGGCTCCGCCGGCGTTCTGCGCCGCGTCGCCGTACGCCCGGCCGAGGCCCCGCGCGATACCGCCGCGCGCCCCGCAGTCGCGGATCGCGTCCGCCGCCTCCTGGTAGGTGCGGGGGCGGATCAGGCGGGCGGCGGTGGGGGCGGTGCGGCCCCATCCCGTGACGGAGACGGTGGCTTCAGGCGCGGCGGGCCCGCCAGGCTTTCCAGGCATGACGTCGACCGTATCGCCGCCCCACGGGTGTGAGGGGAGTTGAGCGCGATGGGTTACTGAAGATCACCTGACTCCCCGAAACGGGTGATTATCTGAATGTCGCTCCATATGGTCTTAGGTTTGGAGGTGTCGGGGTGAACAGTGGGTCCAATGGACGACATGGATCACCGGATCCTCTCCGCGCTGCACGCCTGCGGTGCCGATCCACGCGTCGCGTCGGCCGCGCGCGGTCTCTCGCTCGCCGGTGAGCACGGCGCGCTCTGGCTCGCGGCGGGCCTCGCCGGGGCCGCCGCGGACCGCGCGCGACGCGGCGCCTGGCTGCGCGGGACGGCGCTGGTCGCGGGTGCGCACCTCGGCAGCATGGGCGTCAAACGGATCGTGCGCCGTGCCCGCCCCGCGCATGTCCGGCCCCTGGTGCACACCGCGGGCCGGCACTCCTTCCCCAGCTCGCACGCCACCTCCGCGGCGGCGGCCGCCGTCGCCTTCGGGGCGCTCGGCGCGCCCGCGTTCGCGCCCCTCGCCGCCGCCATGTGCCTGTCCCGGCTGGTCGTCGGGGTGCACTGGCCCACGGACGTGGCGGCGGGCGCGGCCCTCGGGGCGCTCACGGCGCGCGCGGGAACGCGTTGGATGCGCGGGGGAGCACCCGGTGCCCCGTACGCGGGGAGGCACGCGTGACCGAGACCGCCCACGCAGCCGGCGAGGCGCTTGCTGAAACGACTCTGCACGAACAGCGCGCGCACTCCTCCCGGGCCCATGGCCCGGCACGCGCGCGTGTCACCCCCGGCGGAGTCCTCAACGGCCTGCTGAGGACCACCCGCCCCAAGCAGTGGGTCAAGAACACCCTCGTCATCGCCGCCCCGGCCGCCGCCGGCCAGCTCTTCTCCTGGCCCGCCCTGGCCCGCCTCGCCCTCACCTTCGCCCTGTTCACCGCCTGCGCCGCCGCCGTCTACCTGATCAACGACGCCCGGGACGCCGAGGCCGACCGCGCCCACCCCGTCAAGTGCCGCCGCCCGGTCGCCGCCGGCCGCGTCCCGGTCCCCGTCGCCTACACCGCCGGAGCCGTCCTGGCCGTCCTCGCACCGCTGCTCGCGGCCCGGCTGATGCCCCCGCTGGTCCCGGCGCTCCTGATCGCCTACCTGGGCATGCAGCTGGCGTACTGCGTCGCCCTCAAGCACATCCTGGTCGTCGACCTCGTCGTCGTCACCACCGGCTTCCTGATGCGGGCGATGATCGGCGGGATCGCGCTCGGCATCCCGCTCTCCCGCTGGTTCCTCATCACCACCGGCTTCGGCGCCCTGTTCATGGTGTCCGCCAAGCGCTACTCCGAGGCCGTGCAGATGGCCGGGAAAGCGGGCGCCACGCGCGCGTTGCTCACCGAGTACACCACCGGCTACCTCCGCTTCGTCTGGCAGCTGGCCGCCGGCGTCGCCGTCCTCGCCTACTGCCTGTGGGCCCTGGAGGGCCACAACACCGGGCATCCGGACGGCCTGCTGCCCTGGCGCCAGCTGTCCATGGTCGCCTTCATCCTGGCGATCCTGCGCTACGCCGTCTTCGCCGACCGGGGCACCGCGGGCGAACCCGAGGACGTCGTCCTGCGCGACCGCGCCCTCGCCCTGATCGGCCTGGCCTGGCTCGCCATGTACGGTCTCGCGGTGGCCCACTGGTGAGCGCGGACCGGCGCGAGCTGATCGGCTTCGCCGTCGCCGGCCTGCTCGCCTACGCCGTCGACCTCGCCCTCTTCACCGGCCTGCGCGGCCCGGCCGGCCTCGACCCGCTCACCGCCAAGTCCCTGTCCTTCGTGGCCGGCTGCACGGTCGCCTACCTCGGCAACGCGCGCGGCACCTACCGCCACACCCGGGCGGGCGGCGTGCGCCCCTACGCGGTCTTCGTCGCCGTGAACCTCGCCGGCGCCCTGGTCCAGCTGTGCTGTCTCGCCGTCAGCCACTACGGGCTCGGCCTCACCTCGCAGCGCGCCGACACCGTCTCCGGGGCGGTCGTCGGCATGGCGCTGGCCACGGTCCTGCGATTCTGGGGTACCCGGACATTGGTCTTCCGCGCAGGGGGCAGAGTCGGATCATGGACTGGCTGAGAAAACTCCCCGTCGTCGGCCCGCTGGTGGGCCGGCTGATGTCCACGCACGCCTGGCGGGCGTACGAGCGGCTGGACCGGGTGAAGTGGGCCCGGCTGGCCGCCGCCATGACCTTCATCAGCTTCATCTCGCTCTTCCCGCTGCTGACCGTGGGCGCCGCGATCGCCGCCGCCACGCTGAGCGAATCGCAGCAGAAGAACCTCCAGAACAAGATCGCCGACCAGGTCCCCGGCATCTCCGACCAACTGGACATCAACGCCCTGGTCCAGAACGCCGGCACGGTCGGGCTCATCGCCGGTGCCGTCCTGCTGTTCATCGGCATCGGCTGGGTCGGCCAGATGCGGGACTGCCTGCGCGTGGTGTGGGAGCTGCCCGACCGGGACAAGAACCCGGTCCTCGCCAAGGCGGCGGACGGCATCATCCTGATCGGCTTCGGCGGCGCGGTACTCGTCACCCTCGCCGTCTCCACGATCGCCTCGGCGGCGGTCGGCTGGACCTCCCGGCACCTCGGCCTCGCCGACCACAGCTGGGGCACCCTGCTGCTGCGCACCGCCGCCTTCACCGTCGCCGTGACCGCCGACTTCCTGCTGCTGCTCTACGTCCTCACCCTGCTGCCCGGCGTCGAACCGCCGCGCCGCCGCCTGCTGGAGGCGGCCCTGCTCGGCGCGGTCGGCTTCGAACTCCTCAAGCTGCTGCTCAGCGGCTACATCCAGGGCGTCGCCGCGAAGAGCATGTACGGCGCGTTCGGGGTGCCGGTCGCCCTGCTGCTGTGGATCAACTTCACGGCGAAACTCGTGCTGTTCTGCGCCGCCTGGACGGCGACGCAGAGCAGCGGCGAGGTCAGGGCCGAGGCCGCCGGCGCACCAGGTCCGGCAGCGGCCAGCGCCGGTTGACCAGGAAGGCCGCGCCCGCGAGCAGCACCAGCGCGCCGCCCGCGATCGACAGCGCGATCCCGATCCCGCCGGACGCGCCGGCCGAACCGGCCGCCACCGGGGTCGACCCGGCGCCGTGCGCGGAGCCCGAGCCGGTCCCGTCGCCGGACGCCGAGGCGGTGGCCCCCGGCTGCGCACCGGTGTCGGTCGCCCCCTTGGGCGGCACCAGCTCGCCCACCGGAGTCACCTTGCCGGCCGCCCGGAAACCCCAGTCGAACAGCTTGGCGGTCTCCTTGTAGACCTCGTTGTGCTCCTTCTTCTCCGGGTTCATCACCGTGACCAGCAGCACCCGGCCGCCCCGCTCGGCGACCCCGGTGAAGGTGGCCCCGGCGTTGGTGGTGTTGCCGTTCTTCACCCCGGCGATGCCCGGGTAGACCGACACGTCGGTGTCGCCGCTCAGCAGCCGGTTGGTGTTCTGGATCTCGAAGGAGTCCCGCACCGACTTGCCCTTGGTGTTCTTCGACGTGTCACCGGGGAACGCCGCCCGCACCGTCGAGCAGTACTCCCGGAAGTCCTTCTTCTGCAGCCCCGAACGCGCGAACAGCGACAGGTCGTACGCCGACGAGACCTGCCCGGCCGCGTCGTACCCGTCCGGACTCACCACGTGCGTGTCCAGCGCCTGGAGTTTGTCCGCGTGGTCCTGCATGTCCCGGACGGTCTGTCCGACACCGCCGTTCATCGAGGACAGCACGTGCATGGCGTCGTTCCCGGAGCGCAGGAAGACCCCGAGCCACAGGTCGTGGACCGTGTACGTCTGGCCCTCCTTTATCCCGACCAGGCTGGAACCGGCGCCCATGCCGGCGAGGTCGGCCGGCACCACCCGGTGCGTGGTCGACTTCGGGAACCGGGGCAGCACGGTGTCCGCGAACAGCATCTTCAGGGTGCTCGCCGGGGGCAGCCGCCAGTGCGCGTTGTGCGCGGCGAGCACCTCGCCCGACTCGGCGTCGGAGACGATCCAGGAACGCGCCGTGATGTCCTTGGGCAGCACCGGCACCCCGGCGGCCAGGGACACCTGGGTACCGGGCCGGCCCAGCAGGGCACCGCCGACCGTCGACATCTGTGCCGGGGGAGTGGCCGACGGACTCGTCGAGGGGGTGGGCGCGGCGAGCGCGGCCGGTGCGGTGAGCGAGAGGGACAGCAGGGCGGCGGTGGCGACCAGCAGGGAGCGGCTGGTGGGGGGCATCGGTGCGGGCACGGACGAGAACGTACCTGCCACGGACCGCGAAGTCCCATCAGCGACCCCACCCCGGAATCGGAACCGGACAGCGGACGGAGATACTGAACCCATGAAGCTCAGCCGTCCGGTCTCCTGGTTCCTGCTCGCGTTCGGGGTGTGGAGCTGGTTCATCTGGATCACTTTCGTCAAAAACCTGGTCAAGGACGGCAGCGGGCTCGCCTTCGACGACGGCCGCCCCACGGCCTACTTCTGGATCCACCTGACGCTGGCCGTCGTGTCCTTCGTATTGGGGACGGCCATCGGGGTCATCGGGTTGCGCGGAGTACGCGCACTGCGCCGCACGTCATAACGGGGGACACGGCAGGGTGGTCATCGTCTTCGCGCTTGTCGCCCTCGCGGTGGTGGCGGGCCTGTACCGGTACCTGTGGCGCCGTCTCGTCCACGACACGACGACGGGCCGGACATGGCCCCGCCGCATCGGCACGGCCCTCTTCGTCACCGGCCCGGTCCTGATGTTCGCGGCCCTCTTCGCCGAGGTGGGCCACGCCCCGTTCCCCCTCCAGCGCACCCTGGCCTGGCCGGGCTTCCTCTGGATGGCCCTCTCCCTCTACCTGCTGCTGGCGGTGACGGCGGGCGAACTCTCCGCCCCCTGCTGACCCGAACCCTGAAGCGCCCCGAAAGGGGCGCGGGGCCGTACCGGATCCGCGGCCACCGCCGCGCGGGCGCGCCCGGCCCCGACGAAGCGCAACCGCCAGAACCCGCCGAAGCCGCCCCCGCTCCCGGCCGAACAACCCCCACCCCCACCGCGGCACCCCCGACCGACCCGTCCCGCCGCCTCTTCGTCTCCCGGGTCGTCGGCGGCGCAGCCGCCACCGCGGCGACGGCCACCGTCGGCCTGGGAACCTACGGAGTCCTCCGCGGACCCGGAGTGAAACGCGTCACAGTCCCGCTCGCCAAACTTCCCCGCGCCGCCCACGGTTACCGCATCGCCGTCGTGAGCGACATCCACCTCGGCCCCGTCCTCGGCCGCGGCTTCGCGCAGCGCGTCGTGGACACGGTCAACGCCACCCAGCCCGACCTCATCGCCGTCGTGGGCGACCTCGTCGACGGCAGCGTGAAGGACCTCGGCCCCGCCGCCGCCCCCCTCGCCCGGCTCTCCGCCCGCCACGGCGCCTTCTTCGTCACCGGGAACCGAGCTTGAGAATACTCGGAGTCATCGCTCCCAACTAGATTGCAGAAAAGAAGAGTTGGCTGCTCAGCGCTGATGCGGACCGGCTGTGGTTCGTTGGTAGACCTCTGCTGTTCCTGACGCTGAGGTTGAAAGGGTGGGGTGACAGCGGGCGTTGGCGGTGCTACATCCTCGTCATGAGGTACGCGGATGGCGGCGGTCTGACCGCTGCGGGGCG